>JBAURA010000739.1:0-13555 GCA_049580985.1 Chloroflexia bacterium | reverse complement strand
TGAATCTCGCGGCCAGCAGGGCGAGGGATGCCTCAATACTGGCGCGTTAATATCGTAGGGGGGACCCGAGTGTCCGCCCTTTATCCCGACCCCGATCTTGTCGGCTCACCAATCAGGGCGGACCCGAGTGTCCGCCCCTACGATCTATGACTTCTTTATGCGACACCATTGAGGCATCCCTCGCCCCTACAGGAGGTTTTGAAAGCCGCTCTTACTTTGCGCCGGCGGGGGCTTCGTTGCGAGCAAGGGCGCGGGCAGGCCTGGCCGAGAAGTAGAAGTAGGCGAACGCGGACCCGAAGGCTATCAATACTACCGCCACGAGAAGCTGTACGGGGGGATAAGGCTCGGTAAGGCCGAAGATGGAGGGGAAGAAGAAGGCTATCACGCCCGTGATGCCGCCGAAGAGATTGCTGAAAGCGAGCATGGCGGTCAGGATACCGATCTGCTCCCAGGTGGTAGCTTTGTAGGCCAGCCACGAGCCGAGCGCGAAAGCGAGCGAGGCCACACCCAGCATGGCGTTCACGTCTACGTCGCGTACAGGGTGGTTGGCGATGTCGCCGACGAGCCTGGCGGCGAACGTGCCGGCCAGCCCGAAGATCAGGGTGAAAATGAAGTTAGCCAGGTAAGCAACCCGCAGGGCCTGCGGGACAGGTGTTTGCGTGGACATGGGAGGTCTCCTTTATTGCGTATTGCATATTGCGTACTGCTTATCGTCTCTTGACCATTCAAGCGATGGTCCAGTATTACGCAGTACGCAATATGCAATATGCAGTAAAGGGTTGCTCATATTCCATGCCGGATTCTGCTCAGTTTCTGCTCATTTTGGGCGCGGCTCCATCCCTAGTTGGCGCATCTCGTGTGCGAGGGTTTCGGGGAGGCCTTCTTCGAGGGGACGAGGGTTGTAGCCAAGCGCCTGCCTGGCTTTTTGGTTGGAGCCTGTGTAGGTCACGCCGGCGCTGACGCGCAGGTACTCGGCGCTCATGTTCGGGGGCAGAGGCGCTACTTTGCCGACCACGCCCATGATGCCGGACAGGGCGCGCATGAGGCCAGGCGACGGGTGGAGGCGCGGGCCGGGCACGCCGGTGATCTTTTGGGCCAGGGCTATGGCATCGATAAGGGTATGGGGCGGGCCGGCTATGATGTAGCTCTCGCCCGGCTTACCGCGCTCCATCGCCAGGATGTGCCCGCGCGCTATGTCCTCAACGTGCGCCCAGCAGTATGCTACTTTCTTCGGAGTCGCCATTAGGCGGCGCTTGAGGTACTGTACCCACACATCGTGGATGGAAGAGGTATCGCCCGGCCCGTAGACGACTCCAGGCTGCACTATCACGAGGGGCAATCCTTCCTCGATCATGGGCAGGGCGACCTTGTAATGGGCCAGCCACTTGGTGCGGTCATACTCGCTAAGCCAGGGGCCGGCATCGTAATACGATTCGTCTACCAGCTTGCCGTGCGTATCGCCGTAGATGGCGAGGGTGCTTGTGTACACACCTTTGGGTATATTTAGCTCGCGCATTAGCTCAAGCACGTTGCGCGTGCCTTCGACGTTCATGCGCTCGGCCATGCTGCTGTCTCGCAAGCCGAGCTTGTACCAGGCGGCTATGTGAAAGACGCCGTCCACGCCGCGCATAGGAGCGCGCATGCTCTCTTTGTCGGTGATGTCGCCGGGGTGTAGCTCGGCTCCCAGCTTAGCAAGCTCGCCGGCTTTGGAAAGCGTGCGCGCCAGGGCCACTACCTGATGGCCCGCCTCTATGAGTTGCCGGGCGATGTGCCCGCCGATGAAGCCGGTAGCGCCTGTGATGAAGTACTTCATGCTGCTCTCTCTTTGGCTACCCTAGCTGCCAGAAAGGTGCTGTCATCCCGATCTCTTCGAAGATGGCCGTTGCCTCTTCTAATGTCTTGCGACGCCAGTCGGCATCCCTTCGATCCTTGCCGTACCAGGCATTAGCTAGCTTCCAGCCCTGTTCGAGGCTCAGAGTACCGCCGCGCGGCTGGCCCCACATAGCGCACCAGCTATCGATATGCTCTTCCGACCTGAAGAGCAGCATAGTCTTTCAGGTGAACTTGATGTTATCCCACCAGCGTTTGGCAGGGACGGAGAAGTGGATGATGCCATCTCCATGTTGCAGGCGCAACGAGTCACCCTGAACCAAGAGCACCATGGCATCGTTGCAATCGCCACAGCCTGTGCTGATGCGAGCGTCCTGTTTCACCATGGCGGCGATGCCCATCGCGTCCCAGATACAGTTACCCCACCACGAATGGGCACCTATTTCTACCAGGAAAGGAGTTGGCACAGCCGAGAAGGGATTAGCCATCAGTATTTCTTCGTCGCCCTCCTGGAGCACCAGGATGTGCGCATCCTTCATGCGCCGGTAGGCTGCTCGCACCTCGTCGAGCGCCAGCCCTAGATACCGGGCTACTTCAGCAGCCAGGGGCATCTTTCCGTCTGATATTAGCTGGTCGTAGACATATATGCGAACCTGGCGATCCAGCGTGGCCGCATCAGATGTGCCGGTCATATAGATTCCTCACTGCTCTTCAAGGTAACTGATTTGGAGGTATATGGCAAATGCGGAATAACATGCCACAAGGCTAACTCTCATGCGCTCACACGCATCTTCATGCCGCCAGGTATGAACGCGTTGAAGAACCCTGCGTGGATGGGCTTCTCGGATGAGGCAGGCTCCAGGCGGTAGTTGCGGAGGACGTGGGCGATAAGCGTCTTGGTGGTGAGGAGGGCGAAGTGCTGGCCGATGCAAACGCGAGGGCCGCCGCCAAACGTGACGAGCGAATAGGGCACGCGCCTGTCTTCCTCGCGTGGCGGGGACATACGGTCGGGGTCAAACGCCTGGGGATCGGTCCAGAGAGAGGGGAGGTAGTGGCATGCGCCGATGCCGAGGCGCACAATCGTGCCTTTGGGGATAGTATAGCCCGCGAACTCTACGTCCTCGACAACGCCACGCGGCACGTTGACCAGGGCCGGGTACATCCTGCCCGTCTCGCGTACAAAGATATCCATCTGCTTATATGCCCTGATGGCCTCGATGGACAGCCCGGCGTTGGGATCGGTGGAGGCTAGCTCGGCCAGGAGGCGCTCGCGGTGTGCGGGCAGGGTGGAGAGGAGGTAGAGCGCCCAGGCGCTGAGGGTGGTGGTAGTCTCGTGCCCGGCCACCAGCAGGATGTTGAGATCGCCAAGCACCTGCTCGTCGGTGAGCGGTTGCCCTTCATCGTCCCGCGCGTGCACGATCAGGCTCAACACGTCGCGCGGCTTCTCTTCGGGCCCGGCGGCGCGGCGCTGCTGTATCATGCCGGTGAGCAGTTGGAAGAGCTGGTTGCGGGTTTTATAGAATCTCGCCATAAACTCCTGGAAGGACATACCGTCGGCAGGCCCATGCAAGAGGGTATGGAAAAGCTTGCTAAGATGGTCTACTTCGGGACCTGGCTCGAAACCGGCCAGCGCTGCCGTAACATCAAAGGTGATCTCGCGCGCTTCGGCGTACACGTCTACCTCGCCGCGCTGAGGCCAGGTGGAGGTGCGCTCTTCGACTACCCTCTGTATGATGGGGAGGTAGGTGCCCATGTAGGTGGCGGATAAGGCGGGGTTCCACATCTTGCGGTGTACCGCGTGGTCAGGGTCGTCCATGGTGAGCAAGCCGCGACCCAAAGCGTCATTTATCAGGAACGCCCAGCCGATTTCGTGGCTGAACTGCTGGCGATGGGTATGCATAACGAAGCGGTTGGCTTCGGGGCCGACCATCGAAAGGCGCATCTCCCCGGCCTCCTCGGGGGCGCTCGCTATCCACCGAAAGAGGGGGCCATATTCGTCGGCGACCTGCGCCATGACAGCAGACAGGTCGCCGCGCGTATAAGCGGCGTCAAAGATCGAAACGTCTACCAGGGGTATTTCGGAAAAAGGCTTAGCCATTTATCTACTTTGCTCCTTGTATCGCTGCCGGATCTCTTCATGACGCTGCCAGTAGTTTGCCTGCCCCTGTTTGTAAGCGTTGAGCTTGCTGAAGTAGTCGTAGCCTACCCAGGCAGTGATACCGCCGAAAAGGAGTAGAGGCAAACACATGAACTGAAAGCCGTTGGGGATGGCGAGCATCATCACGCCCAACACTATGAGGCTTACGAACGAGATGCCAACTCCCAGCATAGCGAGTGGCTCGTCGGGTAGATAGCGTGCGCCGCCACGTTGGGCGATCATGTACCCTTCCTTCTCGGAAGCCCAGTCGTCATCTAGCTGGTTGAGTTCCTGCTGCATCTTGAGCCGCCTTAGCTCGTCGGCTATCGTGTCGGTGCGGCCTTCCAGCTTTTCCAGTCGCTCGGTGTAGAGGGCGCTTTCGTTCCTCCGGACGGCAAGCTGTGAGCCGCAATGACCGCACGTGACAAAGTTGGTGCCTTCAGAGATGTGGAGGGGTGCGCCACAGTTGTTGCAGGCAACGGTCTCAAGTTCCAAATGAAAGCCCTCCTATAGATAGCAGAGATCAACGGACGGAGCGGCTGACGGGGTGGTAGGCGTCCGAGTCTATACCCCAGGTGGCGATGCGGGTGGGTATGAGGCGGATGAAGGCGGGGCCGACGTTGCGCATGAGCGTTTCGCCGCCGGTGGGGTGAACTTCGGCGCGGCCCCGGATCTCGATGCCGCGCGGCTTGCCGTCGGATATATCGTCCACCACGAAGGCTATGCGCCCGGTGGCCTGGGCGTCGCGGTACTTCTTGCTCGTGCCCAGGTTGCTGCCGACGAGGTCAATCGTATCTTCTTCGGGATTATACTTGAAGCGCAGGGGAACCACGTGCGGCTCACAATCCGAGTTGACGGTAGCTACACGCCCGATACGCTGGCTTTGCAGGTATTCGATTTCGGCTTCGCTGAACACGCTCACGATGGATTATCCTCCTGATCGCCGGTTGGTAGAGGCTGTGGAATAGAGCAGCGACAGCCACACAGAAGGTCGAGATCAACCGGCGCGTGATGAACCGACACACCAGTGGTACGAAAGTGAGATACCGCGCCTGAACGTGGCTCCACGATAACCACATCTCCTACGTCTTGTGCAAGATAGAACTGCGGGTTGAGATAGAGATCTTTATACTCATAGCCGGGACTGATGATCTCAATAATTGCATCGGGGACCATAGTTACCGATTCACCTTGTCGTGGAGGGCGTGTACAGAATAGCGCTATGTCCGGGCGCTTGATTGAGCCATCCTTGAAGCGGATGGATATGTCGGAGAAGTGGAAGCAGCCGCACCCCTTTCCATGCGACGGGGCAGGTTCTATAGAGGCTCTAATCAGGTCTATCGTCTCCTGATGAAGCAGGCTGGGGTATGCTTCCCACGTGGGCACGCCCGCCGTCATCTCTAAGCGAACCGCGCCTTCCTCGGCAAGCTGCTCCAGGTCCAGGGGTGAAAGTTTTGACATGTTCCCTCCTACGATCTCCGCTGCTTTTAGGCTGCTGAGTGCGCGGTAGCAGCCCTTACTCCGCGAATAGTATGCGGCTTTTAGCGCATTATACTCTCCGTTTCTATGATAGCATATCAGGAAATTAGCAACCTCTTGGGATTATGGTAGAGAAGAGGCGCAAAGCAGCAGAGGTGGGTAGATACCACCTCTGCCATGGGTCCAGGAGGCTTTAGGGTTGTTGCTTGGGCAGATCGACGCGCCAGCTTATCGTGTAGTAGAAGCGGCAGGTGGCGTTTGCCGGGTCGTCCTTCGACGCGAAGTCTATATTCAGGCGGTTCTCCGACTCACCCAGGAAGAATATGAAGGGGTCCAGTTTATAGGCCTCTCGGCAGACCTGGGTGGAGTAGGTTTCATACCCTTCTATGACGTTGGTTTTGGGGTCGTAGAAGCCGGCGATGAAGTTGTGGCTGCCCGTCGGGCCTCTAGGCTTGCTGTTGTCGAGCGTGATCGCGCCGAAGTTGAACGGCCCGGTGGTCTGCTTGGGCTTGCCGTCCGAGTGGAAGCATTTGCGGTCGCCGCTCTCGGCGGTCCGCTCGGTGTAGGTCTGGTTGTTGTAGGTGTAATCGTGGGTGGTGGAGGTCTTGTCGGTGCAGGCGGAGGTGACTATGGCCTGGAAGTTGAACTGGGGCACGAGCGGCGTGACGCCGAGCGTCATGATGTAGGCATCCCTGCCGTTAAACTTGGTGAGGACCAGCCGGCCCGGGAAGGTGGGCTGGGGGAAGTTTTGCCACTGTTGGCCGAGCGTACCACGGGTCTTCTTGCCGTAGCCGTCATCTGTCGGCTGGGTGGGGTTGTGGGTGGTACTGCTCCGGTTGAGGGTAGCGTTCACCGTAGAATGGGTGCTGGGGTCGGCGCCGCGCAGGTTGGCGCTGGCGTGGAGGTCGATTGTGTTGGTGGACATGAAGTTGTAGTAAATCTCATCCCCCTGGCGCTCGTCGAATTGCAGACTCCACGTGCTCTGCACCTGCTCGTAGGTGGTCATCGAGCCATCGACGCGGCCAGGCTGGCTCATAGTCGGCGCGTGTATGGCGTAGGAGCCGCCCTGCGTGAAATTAAGGCTGGACCGGTTGGGGCAGGTCTCGTTCTTAGCGGTCACGCTGAGCTTGCCTTCCAGGGGGGCACCCGACCTGACGTTGCTGTTGCCGACGATTACTACTACGCTGGTGGCGTACTCTTCGGGGCGATCGAGGCAGAACTTCTTCTCGCTCTTGCTGCTCCAGTCGTCGTAGTAGCGGAGGTCGGGTTTGGCGGGATCGCCGATGGTGACGATAGCCTGGACGGAAGCGCCTTCTTTGGCGGTTAGCTCGGCGAACTCGAAGTAGAGCACACCGGCGCGGCCAGGCGGTGGACCGGACAGGTAGTAGTCGAAGGAGGCGGGAGGCAGGTTGACGGTCGCGTCCTTCTTCTCGCCCAGTTTGAGGGGAGCGCCCGGCCATAGGCCCTCGCCGGGGGCGAAGCGGTTGCTGCTGCCGTTAGGGGGAAGGCCGAGGCCCAGGTCGAAAGCCTTCTGCACCAGGGGGGCGATGTGGCCCGTACCGCCTTGTTCGTCGGGGTCGCGGTAGAGGTCGGCTGGACCTTCGTTCCAGTTCCAGAGGGCGAACTTCTTCCAGAGGTCGCTCCAACCGTTCATCTCGGCCATGACGTCGATTGGCTTCTTGTCTTTGCTGAGCTCCCAGATGGTGCCTATGTACTCATCGATAGCGCCACCTCCGCCACGGGTGAGGAAGAAGGGCCACAGGTAAGCGCCGTAGTTGCAGTGGGCAGGCTTGTTGGGGCAGGTGAGAGGGCCGATAAGCTGCTCCTGGCGCGCCCATTCGCCAAGCTCCAGGAATGTGTGCTCGTAGTTCACCTGGGGGTAGACGAGGTCCATCGCCCAGGTGGCGCTTGCCTCTACCCACCAGTACCACTGCGGATCGAGCACTTTGACGGTCATGGCGCTCTGGAAGCCGTGGAATAGCTCGTGGGCCATGTAGCTTTTAAGCTCTTTGAACTGGAGAGCGCTGTTGAGGAGCGCGAAGCCGGCAATGGGGCAGCCACGGCCCTGGCTCTGCTGCGGGATCACGAAGTCGCCGCCGAACCCTGGCCGGAGGGAGGCTGGCGTGCCGGGCGCGCTACCGCGAGGCACGGGGAAATCGGATAGGGTCAGGTAGACGTCGAAGTGGGCGCTGCCGCCGTTCTCGGCCAAGGTGGTGTCGGGGCAGGGTTCTTTGCCCTTCATGACGCGCTTCTCTTTGTTCCACATGTCGCTGGTGTCGATCTCGCGCGCCAGTTGTGCGGCAAGGCTGGCAAGGCCTTCGCCATCCTCCGGCCTGGGGTACCAGACGCGGATGTTGGTGTTCGAGGCATCAACTTTGTCCCAACCGGCGGGGAGGGTAGGGGTAGCCCTCGCCAGCGCGGGCTGCGGGTTGGACAGGCCTTCGGGTTGCTCGGCGCTGTGGGGGCGATTCCAGAAGCTGGCGGGATTATCGGGGCGCAGGAGGAACGGTTCAGCTTTAGCGCGCACGTCGGCGGGCATAGTGTCCAGGCGGGTGGCGATCTCGCCGAAGATATGCATGCCTTCGACTATGAGGGTGGAGTCGTCGCCCTGGTATTCGGTGGGGAGGCTGTCGCGGTCGTAGTAGGCATAGAGGGTGTAGAGGAGGGCGGTGTCGTGGTCGAGTTTGCCTGCTTGCTCGGCAGATTCGATCTTGGAGAGACTGGTCGGGGGTGGCGGCGGCGCGACGGTGACGGTGGCGGGCGGGTTGGGACTCGCTTGTGTAGTGGGCGTAGATGGGTCGGACACCGCCTGCGTTGGCACGAGATTGGGAGTGGAGGTGGCCGGGCCGGTGAACGCCTGCGACGTGGGGGTTGTTTGGGCCGGCCCAGGCAGAGGGGTAGGGGTGGGGTTAGAGTCGCAGGCGGCCAGCAGAGAGCTGGATATGACCAATAGCGCCAGCAGTAGGCGGGCACGGCGGTAAAAATTGCTGGAATACATCGCTTGAGATCCGCTCCTTCTTTGCTCTACACGAAGCCACAGACGGTATACATGACATGGACACTATAACCAGCGCCCTGTGTACGAGCATCGGCAGAGTTTCGCAATATTGACTAGGTCTAATGGCGTAGGAGCGGAGTATGTAGAGCAGGCGAGGCGGTCAAGGGCGGGTGCTAAAAGGGAGCGCAGAGGCGTGCAAGGCATCTTCGATAGCGCTATGAAAGTCGTCCAACCCCTTTTCGTACCGGCCAAAGTTCATGTATTCGTTGGCGCCGGAGTTGATGCCCAGCTGGACCGACTCCCCGATCCCGAAATCCTCCTCCGCAGCGGCCCACATCATCTCTATATTCATGTCCAGGATCTTCGCTACTCGCTCGTCTTTCGCTCGCGCGGCCGCCAGATACATGAAGGAGAGCGTGGTTTCGCCCAGGCCCTTGGGGAAGACCGTCATGACCGAGATGACATTCTGCTCCACAAACATGAATGTGTTTGGGAAGATGTAGTAGCCCATCGTGACCTCTGGGCGCAGACGCCACCGGCCGCGGTCCACGTCGGCTAGCTTGGTAATCCTCTTCTTGGGCGTGATTACTCGCCAGTGGGGGTAGCGCCTGTCGTATAAGCCGACGGTATCATAGAAGATCGGGAACGAGCTGTTCCTATGCAGGGTCTTGAAATGATATAGCTCCAGGAAGATCTCAAGGCCGATCTTCCAATTGTAAGACTTGATGAGCACCTCGCTCTTGTATAGAAACGGGGTGTCGGCGGAGAAGGACTCCAGGTCAGGGGCCATCTCGCCAATGTGATTATCTAATTCGGCCAGGTCGGAGTGGGGAGTGAACTTAACCCAGACGAAGCCGTGTTTGCTTTCTACGGGGATGGGGACCAGGCCAAACTCGTCACGATCAAGGCTTGGGAAACCCTCGGGGATGGGGACGTGTATCAGGCGACCGTCGGCGTCGTAAGTCCAGGCGTGGTAGGGGCATACGAAGGCTTTCTTGTCGTGGCCGCAAGCTTCGGGCACCAGCCTCGCGCCTCGATGGCGGCATACATTGAGAAAGGCGTTGAGCTTGCCGGACTTAGACCGCAGCACAACGATGGGGACTCCCGATAAGTCGTGCGTGATAAAGTCGCCGGGGTTTTGGACCTGCGATGAATGGCCGACGATGATGGGATAACCTCTGAAGAGAAGCTTCATCTCTTGATCGAGGACGTCCTGGGAGATGTAATTAGAGATGGGGCGGCGAAATTCGCCCTCGCCCATCGGGATTTCGTTATTCTCGATAGCGGCCAGGATGGTCTCGATAATGCGTACCTCTTCAGCGTGCTCCATACTGTTATCCTCCTATTGACTGTAAGCAAACGGGATGCTACCGCGATCTCATGCGTACCAGACTTGGCAAGCGGCATATGCGCGAGCATGAGATATTCGAGCTTAGCTATGCTGGTGCATATAGCTCAAGCGACTATGGATCTCGGGCAGGAGCTTGGCACCCTCTTCGAAGTCAACGATTCGATTTGCCAGGTAGAAGGTGTACATGGCGGTAAGCCAGTTGGTAAAGTCCTGCTTGGAGCCGAGGTGGCGTCTCATGTGTAGCATTACCCAGGAGATCTTCGCGTAGACGTTGCGGCAGGTATCGCAATCGCTCTCGTTGCCGACGCAGCAGCGCCGGGTCGATTCAAGGTCGGGGTTATAAGCGCGGAAGTGGTGGTTGTAGGGGTTGCCGTTCTGCACGCGCGCTTTGTTGATCTCATTGTCGAAGGTGACGGTGGTACAGACGTCGTAGCTCCAGCGTTCGTTCAAGAGGCGGTTGTCGCAGGCCACTTCATTTACGTAGGAGGTGGTCAGTATCCATTCGGGGTAGCGCGCGATCATCCTGTTGACCTCGGCCTTGACCTGGGCGAAACTGCTGTGATGGTCGAAGTCGCCACCCAGGCCGGAGAGGTCGCCGTAATAGCTGAACATGACGAAATTGCCGTTGGCGACGCATTGCTCGACCACGCTTTCGATTTCATGGGCGCGACCGGGGGTAGTGGTGTAGTACCACTTGGCACGCCGGTCATCCTTGTAGTTACGTAGAGCCTTGGCGAAGACGTCTATCTTGGAGTTGCCGCGCAGGAAGGTGTCTGTTTCGTGGTCTCCCCAGAGGGAGATCAGGACGGGCATGTTCTCAAAACCCTCGTAGGGGATCTTGCGGATGCCGTTGGTCGCCATCGACATGGAGAAGTTGTCGTATATCTTCTTGAGGCGGCCCAGCACCAGGCTTGGCTCTCCCCCGACGGTGTTGATGAAGTTGGTGCCGCGAGCTTTCTCGCGCTCGATGAAGGCATCAAATACTGCTTCGTCGGTGGGGGACTTGTTCTCGTCCATGTTCTCGAAGAAGAAGTAGCAGCCCTGGCAACGCAGGTTACATACGTGGGTAATATCCACCAGGATGGAGCGGAGGGGGCCTGCCTCTCTTAGCTCGCTGTAGAGGCGATTGAGGAATGGGTCCTGCAAATATTGCTTCAGTTGTTCGAACATTGTGGTGTCTCCTTTCCCGTTGACCCCGATTGAGCAGGTTGGGGTCGCCTGCCGCACAAAGGCTGATGAGCAATTCAGGGCCGCATGCTCAGGCGGGCGTCTTTGTTTGGATGGTGGTATCCTTGCCTGGGCCATGTGCCACACGAGCACACGACCCTGTGTATAGGGGGTCCGAGGTGAGGGTATCACACGAACAAGTCGGGTTTTTCACGAAGGCACTCCGGGTCGGAAGCGAACGCAGGTACAGCACCATCAGGAGCGTGGGGTAACCACAGGGATGAAGGACCTACCTGGTTTGGCCTGGTATGGACCCCGAAGTTAAGCCACTATTATCCAGGCTCCCAGGTATCATTTTCAGCGCGAGCGCCTGATCTAGAAGAACCCATCTACATAGGCATCCGCATGCACAAGACATTGGGATTGACGTAGATGAGCAAGACGATACGCGGAGTTAGATGGATTGGGCTGGGTGTTCCTTTGTACTACGTCAACAAATATTATAGCACCGAATCGCCCTGTGTCAATATGGATTCTGATGCGGTTTGTCAAGTTGTGAGTCTTTGAGGAGATGTGGGGATAGGGTGCATGGGGCTGTTTTGTGGCTCTATGCACCCTGGTCCTTGTTATTCAGATGTTGCCGTACAGAGGGCGGATACGAATACGTACTGCATATTGCGTATTGCGTAAGCGTGGACCTGCTCCTGCACGGGCATGGTGGGGTTGGCGATAGGTGATGTCCCTACGGCGCAACTGGTGCGTGTATGTGTGTGCAGTAGCTGCCTCTTTCCTTTGGAGGGGAGTGACACGGGCACACCAGGCGATACTGCTCCGTGCATATTCGGTTATGAGAAATCGAAGCGCTGTGACGATAGCGGCGTCTTGTGCTATATGCATAGGGACACCAGCTAATCTCTATGTCCCTCCTTATGCTGCTCGGAGGGTGAAACTCGTTTCATATATGATGATAGCACATGTGTTCTACAAATACAAGTAGCCATTTGGGTTAATTTTTCGCGAGTTTTGGGGGTTTTATGGCAAAGACAGAGGCGCGGAGGGCGCGGAGGGGTAGGGCATGTGGCGGTCGGAGAGCTTTTCGTAGTCGGCGTGGGGTACTTCGATGTGGATGTCTATGCGGTCGGGGAGGGGGCCTGAGATCTTCTTCTGGTACCGGGTGATGGTGGAGGGAGAGCAGATGCACTCTTTGACGGGGTCGCTGTAGTGGCCGCAGGGACACATATTGATCGCTCACATTTGCATAAAGAGAGTTAGGCATGCCCTACTACCGATCAAGTGGGCACTTGTGAGATTGTGAGATTGTGAGTAGGAACGCAGCCAAGTTAGGGTAGGTCGGGGCAGGTTTTGTGGTAAGGCTCGTCGCCCACATATTGAAGCCACTCCTCTTGAGTAAGGTTGCGATTGGCGATTTGGCAAGCGCGGGTTTTCCAAGAATCGATATCAACATCCCACAGAATGATGGTCTTGTCTTCGCTATGAGAAGCAAGTATTTTGCTGTTTGGGCTGAATGCTACACTATTCACGAAGTTCGTATGAGCATCGAGAGGTTGGCCTATGGGCTGGCGGGCAGCCACATCCCATAAGAGGATCGTATTGTCAGTACTACCATCAGAAAAGGTGCGCCCGCCAGCAGCAGCTAGCATGTAACCGTCAGGACTGAATGCTACACTGGATACGGAGCCGGTATTAGCGGAGAGAGGCTGGCCAATGGGTTGGTGGGTAGCCACGTCCCATAGAATGACGTTGCCGTCATCGCCAGCGGAAGCGAGCATATTACTGTCAGGACTGAATGCTACACTGAATACGGAGCCGGTATTAGCGGAGAGAGGCTGGCCAATCGGCTGGCGGGTAGCCACGTCCCATAAGAGGATCGTGCTGCGCTCAGAAAAGCTGCGCCAGCCCGCAGAAGCGAGCATCTTACCGTCAGGACTGAATGCTACACTGAATACACGACCACTACCTGAGAGAGGCTGGCCAATGGGTTGGTGGGTAGCCACGTCCCATAGAATGATATTGCCGTCATCGTTACCGGAAGCGAGTATCTTACCGTCAGGACTGAATGCTACACTATTAACGGGGCCGGTACTAGCGGGGAGAGGCTGCCCTATGGGCTGATGGGTAACCATGTCCCATAGAATGACGTTGCCGTCAGCGTTACCGGAAGCTAGCATCTTACCGTCAGGACTGAATGCTATACTTCGAGAGTGAATATCGTGGCCCAGGATTTGACTTATCGGCTGTGTGATATGAGTGGTCACGCTCCATAAGATGATAGTGCTGTCGCTTGGGGCCTCAGCGACGAGGGTACTATCGCCAGAAGCTACCCACCTACCATCAGGGCTAAATGCTACACCCATCTTATCAGTAGGACCTGTAGGCTCGGAGCGAGGCCCTTGGAGAGGCTGGCCAATGGGCTGGTGGGTAGCCACGTCCCATAGAATGACGGTGTTATTTGCGTTACCGGAAGCGAGCATCGTACCATCAGGGCTGAATGCTACACTGAATACTGAACCCCTATTAGCGAAGAGAGGCTGGCCAATGGGCTGGTGGGTAGCCACGTCCCATAGAATGATAT
>JBAURA010000738.1:0-10336 GCA_049580985.1 Chloroflexia bacterium | reverse complement strand
CCCCTTGTGGGTGCCCTCGTTGTGGGAGATCATGGTATGGGAACAGGGCACCTACAAGGGGTGCCCCTACGACGATTCAACGTGAGGCGAACTCGCTCATAAGGCATGAGAAATGTACGCGTTAGATCGGATACAGATATGCCACGGGTAAGCAAGGTGTTGATAGCGAACCGGGGGGAGATCGCCGTGCGATTGGTGCGGGCGTGCGCGGAGGTCGGGATCAAGTCGGTGGCGGTCTTCTCGGAGGCCGACCGTACAGCCCTGCATGTGCGCGCCGCCGACGAGGCTTACCCTATCGGCCCGGCACCCTCGCGCGAGTCATACCTGCGCATCGACAAATTGCTTGACGTAGCCCGCACATCGGGCGCTGACGCGGTGCACCCAGGCTTCGGCTTTCTGGCCGAGAACGCCGACTTCGCCCAGGCGGTGATGGACGTCGGTCTGACCTGGATCGGCCCGCCGCCCGCCGCCATGCGCTTGCTTGGCGACAAATTATCGGCCCGGCATACGGCGCAGAGCGCGGGCGTGCCCACCGTGCCCGGTAGCGACGTGGCGGTAGACAACATGGAGCAGGCACTGGTCGCCGCCGGGCATATCGGCTATCCTGTGCTGATCAAGGCTTCCGCAGGCGGTGGGGGCAAGGGTATGCGTGTGGTACGCACCCCGGAGGAATTGGAGGCCGCCCTGCGCAACGCCCAGGGCGAGGCACAGGCCTCGTTTGGGTCGGGCGTGGTCTACTTCGAGAAGTACCTTGAGCACGTGCGCCACGTGGAGATACAGGTGCTGGGGGACGCATACGGCAATGTGATCCACCTGGGCGAGCGCGAATGCTCGATCCAGCGCCGGCATCAGAAACTGATCGAGGAAGCGCCTTCGCCGGTGGTCGGCCCTGAGCTGCGTGAGAGGATGGGTGCGGTGGCGGTGGCCGCCGCCAAAGCCGCCGGGTACACCTCCGCCGGCACGGTGGAGTTCCTCGTAGACAGGGAAGGGCATTTCTACTTTCTCGAAGTCAACACCCGCTTGCAGGTTGAACACCCCGTCACCGAGCTGGTCACGGGCATAGATATTGTGCTGGAGCAGTTCCGCATCGCGTCGGGCCGCCCCTTGCGCATCAAGCAGAGCGACGTGCAGCTAAGAGGTCACGCCATAGAGTGCCGCATCGCCGCCGAGGACCCGTTCAACAACTTCGCACCATCGCTGGGCACGATAGCCTCGGTTGCCGAGCCGGGAGGGCCGGGCGTGCGGGTCGACAGCAGCATCTACCGGGGCGGCAAGGTGTCCATATACTACGACCCGATGATCGCCAAGCTGATCGTGTGGGCGCCCACCCGCGCGCACGCTATCCTCAGGATGCGGCGCGCGCTCGAAGAGTACCGCATCATCGGCATCCAGACCAACATCCCGTTTCACCTGGCGGTGCTCAGCTCTATGGAGTTCCAGCGTGGCCGCGTCGATACGCGCTTCGTCGAGCAGTTCATGGAGGGGGGCTGGAGCAGGCGGGGGAGCGCGGACTCCACCACCCAGGAGCTTGAAGCAGTGGCGGCTATGGTAGGCGCGCTGGTCACCGACCGCAAGAGGCTGGCAGGCAGCGCGGTAACGGCCTCCACGGGCGCGCAGGATGGGCATGCGACGCTGGCCGACGGCAGTAAGTGGCGCATCGCCGGGCGGCGGCAGGGGATGCGATAAGGCGTATTCATGAAGTACTACGTGCAGCTAGGCGAAACAGAATACGGGCTTGAGATCGTCCACACCGAGGCCGGCACCATCGTGCGCCCCGTGGAGGGCGAGGACGGCTGGCAGGGGGCCGAAACCCCGGTCGATTTCGCGCCCGTGCATTCCAATCTCGACACCGGCGAGGGCCTCTATTCGATTATCGCGGGCGGCAAGAGCTACCAGTTGTACGTAGAGCCTATAGAAAGCGGCTTTCGCATGCTGGTGTGGCGCGACCGCTACGATATGCAGGTACTGACCGAGCGCGAATGGCGTCTACAGAAGGTTGCCCCACGCGTCGTCGTGCACACCGGGGAACTCACCGTCAATTCTCCGATGCCCGGCCTGGTCAAGAGCGTGCTGGTAGCCGCCGGGGATACCGTGGCGCAGGGCCAGCGCCTGCTCGTGCTCGAAGCTATGAAGATGGAGAACGACATCGCGTCGCCGCGCGCGGGGCACGTCAAGGCGGTGTACGTGGAGGCGGGCGCGGTCGTCGAGAGCGGCAAGCCCCTCGTATCCATCGAATCTTGAGGTATACGGTACCGGCTATGCTCGCCTATCAAACGAGGGGGTTTGATGACCAACGCACGCCAACAGTGGGAAGAAGAATCGCTCAACCCCGCCCTCGCCAGGTGGCCTGAGCGGGCAAGCCACTTTGCCACTGCTTCCGATATAGAGGTAGACCGGCTATACACGCCCGAATCCGTCGAGAACCTCGACTATGAAAGCGATCTCGGCTACCCGGGGCAGTTCCCCTTTACGCGCGGCGTGCAGCCAACCATGTACCGCGGGCGGCTGTGGACGATGAGGCAGTACGCGGGCTATGGCACAGCCGACGAGTCGAACCGCCGCTATCACTACCTGCTGGCGCAGGGGCAGACAGGCCTATCGGTCGCATTCGACTTGCCTACGCAAATGGGCTACGACAGCGATCATGCGCTGGCCGAGGGCGAGGTAGGCAAGGTGGGAGTATCGATCTGCTCCCTGCACGATATGGAGACTTTGCTTGCCAGCCTCCCCCTGGACAAGGTCAGCACCTCGATGACCATCAACGCCACCGCCCCCATCCTGCTGGCCCTCTACATCGCCGTGGCCCGCAAGCGCGGCGTCCCTGAGAGCCAACTGAGCGGCACCGTCCAGAACGACATCCTCAAGGAATACATGGCACGTGGCACCTACATATATCCGGTCGGCCCCTCGATGCGCCTGGCGGGGGACATCATCGCGTACTGCGCCGAGCATCTGCCACGCTGGAACCCGATCTCGATCAGCGGCTACCACATCCGGGAAGCAGGCTCCACGGCCCCGCAGGAGGTGGCCTTCACCCTCTCCAACGCCATCGCCTACGTGGACGAGGTGCGCCGCCGGGGCATCGATGTGGATAGCTTCGCGCCTCAGTTAGCCTTCTTCTTCAACGCCCACAGCGATTTCTTCGAGGAGATTGCCAAGTATCGCGCCGCCCGCCGCCTGTGGGCGCGCCTCATGCGCGACAGGTTCTGCGCCAAGAATCCACAGTCGATGATGCTAAGGTTCCACACGCAGACCGCCGGCTCCTCGCTGACCGCGCAGCAGCCGCAAAATAACGTCGTGCGCGTGGCCCTCCAGGCGCTCTCCGCCGTCCTGGGTGGCACCCAGTCGCTGCACACCAACTCGCTGGACGAGGCGCTGGCCCTCCCGACAGAGGAGGCCGCGCGCATCGCTATTCGCACCCAGCAGATCATCGCCTACGAAACCGGGGTACCCTCCACCATCGACCCACTGGCAGGCTCGTACTTCATAGAGTCGCTCACCTCCCAGGTCGAGCAGGCAGCGCAGAAGTATATCGAGAGGATCGACGCGCTGGGTGGCACCATCAAGGCCATCGAAGCCGAGTACCAGCAGGGCGAAATCCAGGAGGCCGCCTATGCCTGGCAAACCCAGGTCGACTCGGGCGAGCGCACGATAGTGGGGGTCAATCGATTCACGGTCGAAGAAGAGACCCATCCTGAGATCCTTCGGGTTGACCCGGCCCTGCAAGCTGAGCAGGTCGCGCAATTACACGCGTTACGGGCCGAGCGGGACGCGCAAGCCGCCGCATCGGCCCTGGAACGCCTCTCAAACGCGGCCTTCACCGACGCGAACCTGATGCCCCTCATAATAGATTGCGTCGAGCAACTCTGCACCTTGGGCGAAATCAGCGACACTCTGCGCAAGGTCTTTGGCACCTACGACGGCTGACCTCTACGGTTGGCGTCTACCCTCAGCGCCTGAGTATGGACACGCCATGCTCCAGGTCGGCCTGCGCGCTCCTGCTCCGCATGCGTGCTTCCTCGATAGTCACCGCCTCGAACCTGACCTGAGTAACTGGCGTAGCCTGAGCAAGTAAGCCCATATCAGCCTGGATTACCACGCCCAGCAAGGGATAACCTCCGGTCGTCTGGCAGTCGGGTCCAAGCACCACAGGCTCGCCCCCCGGCGGCAGTTGTATCGCCCCCGGGACTACTCCGAACGACGCCAGTTCCCTCGTGGCGGCTATAAGCCGCAAACCTTCCGGCGAGCTCAGGCGCAATCCCATCCGGTCGGACTGTGGGCTTACCTGCCAGGAGTGCTCAATGAATTGGCGCAACGACTTGCGCGAAGTAGCCTGCACTCCGTTGAACGGTACAAATCTAACCTCAATAGCTTGCAGGGATATGTCGCGTATCTTTCCGAGCCAGTATCGCCCTGCCAGCATGCTGGGCAGCCCCCAGACCTCGCCAGTCCCAAGCACATCTCCAGCCCGCACTGCGCGCCCTCCGAGGCCACCGAACCCCGCCAACAAACTGGTCGAGCGCGATCCTAACACTGAGGGCACGTCGAAGCCACCGCCAACCGCCAGGTAAGCTCTCATACCTCTGTCCGGCATCCCGCGCCCAGTTGCGAACCTAAGCACGGTGCCCGCTCTCACAAACCAAGAGAGCCTCGGCGGGATGCGCACGCCATCGGCGTGGCACTGGAAGTCGGCCCCATCAAGGGCAATCGTGACGTTGCGCGATGCCAGCAAGACCGGCCCGCCCAGCGCGATCTCAAGGACGGCGGCCCCCGGGTCGTTACCTACCAACACATTCGCGCGTTGTGCCGCGTACTTGTCGAAGGCCCCACCCTCCCCTACGCCAAAGTGCGTATACCCAGCCCTGCCCAGGTCCTGGATGAGACTGATGCCGCCTGCCTGCAATACCTCGAAGGCCGGGCGATCCAGGGCAGGTAGAGGCGGGGCACTTTCCATGGGGCTGGGCGCGTAACGGCTCTCCACAAACTGTACCGTATCGCCCGGCGCGAAGCGGGCAGGGGGTTCCACGCCTGGATTCCACGTAGTGATACCCGTGCGCCCAATGATGCGCCAGCCGCCAGGACTGCTGAACGGATAGATCCCGGTCTGGAAGCCCGCGAGTCCCACCGAACCAGCGGGCACCCTGGCGCGTGGAGTAGCGAGCCTGGGCACCGGGCTGCGCCTGGGCAGCCGCGCCATATACGCGAAGCCGGGCAGGAACCCGAGGAACGCTACCTGGAACGGCCTTCGCGTATGCGCCGAAACTATATCGCGTGGACGACACTTCTCCTGCTCCGCGAGCGCTTCCAGGTCCGGGCCGAACTCCCCACCATACTCGACCGGCACTATATGGTGTTGCCCGCGCGCTTGGCTGACCTCGGGTTGCGCGTCAGTAGCCGCGATACCTGCTTGCAGCCACCGCCCGACCTCCGAGGCCGTTAGCCGCAACCCATCATAGACGACCAGCAGGCTCGCGTATGCCGGCACAAGGTCGCGCACCCCCGAAAGCCATGAACCCCGAAGCCAGCCATCGAGAGCATGTACGCGCCTATTGATCCTGCCGCTAACTCGATTCCCCCACGATACCAGCAGAGCCGCCTCGCCCATCTTCGCAATCGTGGGGGGCGGGATATTACCGGCCATTCGTGGCAGTTGAGGGCGCAGCCAGCGTGTACCCCTCGGCGCGCAATGCCGCGTTTACCTCGCGCGCGATTTCCGGCGCGCCAGGCGTATCGCCATGTACGCAAAGCGTCCCCACCTCTAGCTTGAGTAGCGAACCATCCCGGCACATTACCTCGCCACGCGCCAACATCAACGCTTGCCGCACCGCGTGCGCAGTCTCACCCGCTACCGCGCCTGCCTGATCTCTGTCAACAAGGGAGCCACTTGGCTCATAAGCTCTATCCACAAAACCTTCCGCGATAGTTTTTAGACCACATTCTATCCCTGCGGCTTCGAGTTCCGACGACGGCAGGCAATAGAGACGTAACTCCCGCGAAAAGTCGGCAATCGCCTGGGCTATGGGCTGCGCGACCGAACGGTCCTTCGCCGCCACGTTGTACAGGGCACCATGAGGCTTGACGTGGAATAAATCAACGCCCGCAGCCCGCGCCACCGCCCACAGCGCGCCGATCTGGTACAACACAAAGCCCCGGATCTCTTCCGCCCGCATGCGCATCGCACGGCGGCCAAACCCCTGTAAGTCGGGGAAACCAGGGTGCGCGCCAACGGATACGCCCCACTGCCTGGCAAGCTTGACGGTTGCCATCATCACGGAAGGGTCGCCTGCGTGCAGTCCGCACGCCACGTTCGCGGAGGTAATATGCGGCATCACCTCTGCGTCGCGGCCCATGCGCCAGGCCCCGAAGCTTTCCCCCATGTCGCAGTTGAGATCGAACTGCTTCAACGCTGCATACCTCCCTCGGCATAATTACGCGCCCTCGCGGCTCGGACGCGGTTCCAGGCGCAAATCTTTCCACGATACCGTCAGTCTGCGCACGGCCACGTCGAGCGGGAAGAGGATGATCCCGGCGAGCAGCAGCCAGGGCCAAAGCGGCACACGGATCGGCTGGGCTACGAGGTCATGTCTCCAAACAGGGGTAATTACGTCCAAAGACAATATTTGTCCGCCCCCCAGTTGCGCCATGTCCGCCAGGAACTCGCTCGCCACCTGCTCCCTGTTTTCGATCACAGCGTACTCGCTCGAATAAGGCACGACCAGGCCGCCGGTCACGCGGGCCGATAGCTCGCCACCAGCGGGGCTTCGCTGCCGGACCTCGGTCCGATACACGCCCTGCACGAGTCCTTTCGCCGTGCCCACGTACACGCCCGGGGATTCTTGCGACATGAGCACGTCAATACTACTTCCGGTAGTATCAGTGAGTGTAATGCTCGTGCGCAACCCGTTCCGAGGCGCTCCCTGCGCGTCCAGCGACTCGACACTGACCCTTAAGTCTTGCAGGCCGTTCCTGCCCGCCGGCGTCAGCCGGTAGCTCGCCTCCAGGCCGGACGCATCCGCCGCGGACACCGTCCACTGCACCATCTGGCCCGCGAACTGCGAGAACTGGGGCCACGACACCCAATCGACCGCCCACCGCCCTTTCATATCGGATGTCCAGGCCACCGACCTCCCAAGCCCGTACTGCCACTGGGCGAGTATAGGATCCCCATCCGGTGATAACAAGATCCCGTCGGCTGTCGGTTTCAGCGTGGCTGCGTTATACCCCAGCAAGGGCGGCAGGTTCCCCACGTCCAGCTCGCGCAGGATCTGGCTTTGCTTCGCCAGCATGGGCTGTATGCTCTTCTCAACATAGTATTGCCCCGCCAGGCGCACCGTCTCCTTCAACAGCACGTCCGGCAGCGTATATATACTGCTGGCCGCGTAGTAACGGCCACCACCTTTCTCCGCCAGGTCCTTCATCACCTCGCCAGGCCCCTCCCCCGCGCCCACCGTGCTGAGGGTGATGTTACTCGCTTGCAGCTCGCTCAGCAGAGAAGAAAAGTCCGCCTGCTGAGTCCAGCCATCGCTGATCATGATTATGTGCTTCAGCCCGGCGCTGGTGCCCTGCAACTGGCCGATAGCGGCCTGCATGCCAGCATACAGGTTAGTCGGCCCTCCCTCCGCTGTTACCTCCTGGAGGTCAAGCATGATACCATCCGACCCGATCTCGCCCATCGGTGTCATGCCTAAAAGCTCGTGTGCCGCCGCGTCGAAGCCCACCACGCCCACCTGGTCAGACGAGTTCAGCAGGTCCGCCGCCCGCGCAATAGCGAGCTTGGCGATCTCTACTTTACTCGGCCCGAACTCGGTGCGCATCGTGGGGTCAAACTGGGTGGCCCCACCGCAGTGGCACCGGCCCATGCTTCCCGACTTGTCCACCAGGAACGTCATGGCGATAGAGGCCCGCTGCTCGGAGGTCCGCACGTCCATCGTCACGGGCAATACCTGCTCCAGCGGCGAGCGCAGGTAGCCGCCTGCCCCGAAGCTCAATTCGCCGCCCAGCATGACCAGCCCCCGCCCCAAATCACGCACGTAGGTCTGTAGCATTTGCTGACGCTCGACGCCCACCGCTTCACTTGAGACGTTCGCCAGCACAACCGTATCGTAGGCGGCCAGTTCGTCCATCCCTAGCGGCATTCCATCGGCGGTGGTGATCGTTGCCTTGATGTTGCTGGCCTCAAGCGCCCTCCTGAGAGGCTCGCCATCTTCGTTCGCGCCCGCCACAATAAGCACCGAAGGCGGCGCTCGGACCACTGTGTAAGATTCCGCCGAGTTGTTCTCAATGTACTTATCGTCAGTCGAGGAAACTTCCGCCCTCAGCACGCGGAAACCCTCTTCCTCCGCTTTCAAGTTGAATTGCACTACCGTCTTGCCGCTGCTGAGGCTGACGCTCTGCTGCCCCACCTGCTTGTCGCCGTCATAGAGAGTGACGGTACCATTGCGGTCCGAGCTGCTGTAGATCATGGCCCGCGCTTCGTATTGCTGTCCCACGGGCACCGATTGTGGGCTTGAGACCCCCTCTATCGCCACTTCGTTCTGCGAGGTGCTGCCCAGGGGCACCACCGACAGCTCTACGCCACTAGCGCGCGCCTCCGCGACCAGGCTGCGGGCCTCTCCCACCGTTTGGAGACCGTCACTGACCAGCACCAGCCGCCGCGAGCCTCCTTCCGGGAAGAGCGCGAGTCCCGACTGCACGGCGTCGCCGATGTTGGTCGCCAGCGCGCCCGGCACGCGCTCGGAAGGCACCCAGATAGGTGATCCTGAGATAGCCTGGTCCACGATAGCGTTCTCGCCGAAGCGCACCACCCCCGCCCGCTCGTCCGGCCCCATCTGCGCGAGCGCCTGTTTTACGTAGTCGTGCGCGGCCTGCCGCAGCTCGGTTGGCACGCTCCCGGACTCGTCTACCAGAAACACCACGTTGAGCGGCCCACCATTCGAGATCCACTGGAAGCCCGCGATAGCCAGAGTCAGCAGGAGCAATATCATCGAGCGTACCACCACACTCGCGCCGATGCGGCCCCGGTCGCGAGGGCGTGCCCTCGCGCCCAGCACGCCCAGGTAGATCACGGGCGGAATAGTCAGGAGCAACAGCAAGGCTGTAGGCTCGGCCACATTGAACGGCAGATCCATGTGCCTTACATCCTCTCCAGCCTGCGCGCCGAACGTCGGTTTTGCCATTCGACCATTGCCCGCCTGATGGCGATACGTTGCGCGTACAGCCACTCCAGGAGCAACACAATTATGCCCACCAGCACCACCACCGGCCACAATTCACGCCTGAATAAGCCGTCGCCCGGCCTGCCTTCCTCTCCCTCCGGCGTGCCTGCTCCTACCAGGGCACCGTCTGCCGGCAAGCGCGGCGCGGCACTGGGAACGGCCAGCGACTCCGCTCTTGCAAAGAGGTTGACCGCGAACGCCTCCTGGGCCACGATCTCCTCGCCTGCATATTGAGTGACATAGTAGACGCCCTGCCGCGAAGTCTCACCGTATGCCGCCCGATTCGCCCCGGCAGTGACGGGGATCTCAGTTATGCCCGCGGCTGGGTCCTCGACCACAATATTGGTGACCTCGGCAGACACGATGGGGATGCCGGCGGACTGGCCCGGCGACACCTCGGCGGGCAATCCCCCCGCGGGCAATGGGAGCAGGTAAGTGACGAGGTTACGCACCAGCAACGGAAACGCCGTCTGTAACGGCAGGTCCGAATTGTGTAAGTCGAACCCAAAGACCACCACGTTTCGCCCGCTCTCCTCGCCCGCCAGGATCAGTGGGTCCGGGCCGCTAGAGGCCACCGCGCGGCCCCAGGTTGGCAGCCCCATGCGAACGGCGGTCGATATGTGGATATTAGAGAGATCGACAAACTTCAGCAGCGGGTCGCGCCTGTCAGCCGACTCCGGCTCGCTATCGACGGCGGTGCTGGTCACTAACGGATCGGTGAGCACGCCGGTCACGCTCACCAGTGGGTTAGACACGGACGGCGCGAACATCATTATGCTACCTGCCGGCAGGGTCTGTAGAGTGGCGCTCGGCACGCCCGCGTCGAATATCGTCAGGTCGAAAGGCAAGCCGCTCAGCGCCGCATCCGGCGAATAGTCGCCAGGCTTCACCTTGTAGAGCGTAACGGTCGGCAGCAAAGCCAGCGCAAGTTCCAGGAACTTGTTTTCATCGGTCACCAGCAGCACATTGGCTGGCACGCTGGCGCGATTCACCACCCAGGCTTTGTCGTCCAGGTCGAGCGTGTCCACCCCGGCGAAGCGTGCCTGCACCACTCGCGCCCCGATTGGCACGTCCTCTATCACCACCTCCTGCGTGCCCCCCGGCCCGATCTCCACGTTGCG
>JBAURA010000737.1:0-8425 GCA_049580985.1 Chloroflexia bacterium | reverse complement strand
CTTCAGCAATTCAATGAGCAGATTAGCGCGTTAAACGTGACACCAGCCTTAGTATTTGACTTGAAACCTAATTTGATAGACTTTGTATCAGCGACACAAAGCTATAAAGATTTGTTGCCGAAAGTTGATACTTCCATAGTTTTCAAGGGCGCCCTTATGGGAATAACGGATGCTCAGCGCACAACATTAGCTTGGCTCCATGACTCCGTTCTGCAAACACCTGCCTTTGACTCGATAAGCCACCTTCTGGCACAGAATAACACCTTCCTAAGTACTATGGTTTCTGACCTGGATGTTCTTGGTTCATTAAGAATAGGTGGATGGGTTGACAACCTAATGCGTGAAACCGCCTATGCAACCAAGGCTCTTCACACTTATGTTACCGAGGAACTGACCTCTATTGCCGCTGGATATGCGAGTGCATATATTCTCCATGAGCGCCTCTCTTCTACCGTAGTTAGACCTACTAGCACAACAGCCTTGTTAGTCAGTGCAACCAGACAGCTTGCTGAGGCCGATACTGCGGAGACAGATCAAGCTCGTCATATGTCGGGACTCAACGCTCAGATCTATAAGCGACAGGTAATCAGTAGAATACGCACGGAACTGTACTCAATATCTCCGCGCTTTGGACGTATGTTGGATGGGGCATGGACGACTTTGCGATCCGCCAGCCCCGATCGTCATAGGCAAGTTATGCACTCATTGCGCGAAATCATTATGCAGGTGCTCGAATCCCTTGCCCCGGATAACGTGTTTACAGATGAAGAGCGACAAAAGGGTAACAAGCAATATGGGCCAGATGGAAATATCGTCAGGATAACTGTTACTCGCAATATGCGTATAAAGCATATCCTGAGTGGTCGTTCCGAAGGTGCCTTACAGTGGGTAGAGGCTACTGCCGATGCAGTTTGTTTTGCCTGCGATGAAGCTACTGCTGAGTCCCACCGCCGAGATGATATAATTCGCTATGATGATGAAGCTACTGCGCGATTTCTCCTGACAACGATCTCCTTAATTGGTTATATAGTGCACCTAAGTGAAATGCGTCACCAAGAATAAGGATATCAGGCTGCGGGAGTCGAAGGTCCCAGAATATCGTCCACGGCCACTACCAGATCGCGCACTGAGCTGGAAACGATATACTCGCCCCTGCTCAACTCCTTCTGCTTTTTGTACTCCCCCTGCCTGGGCCCCCAAAACACAGATACCTTTTCTTCCGCGAGATCCACCAGCCACATCTCCGGGATAGCCGCACGTGCATAAAGAGGCACCTTGGTAGCCCGGTCGTACCCTATTGATGTATCTGCTACTTCCACTACGACATATACATCGGCAGGGCTAGGGTGCGCTTCGGCGTAGAAATCGGCTTTCAGTTTCAGCAGGGCAATATCCGGCTGCGGCTCGGAGAACATACTAAGGCGAATAGGACCTTGTACCCGTACAATCAATTTCTGCCCTACTTCGCGGCTTAAGACAGCATTAAGCCTATCTACACAAGCAGCATGAAATCTACCTATCGGACTCATGGTGACAATCTCCCCCTCGATAAGCTCCACCCTATCTTCTTTGGTGAGCACTCCCGACGCGATCATTTGATCGTATTCGTCCGTAGTAAAGGTCTTTCGGGAAACTTCGATTGCCATAGCTTTCCTCTCTTCCACGCTTAAAGCAGACGCTAGCTCTTTGCCATGCAGCCCACAGCCTGTTATCATTCTAGCACACTGAACGCGGCATCCAAAGAGACTAACAGGCAAAGAACGCTATGCGCGTGATCTCAGGCACAGCCAAAGGTCGCCAGCTAAAGGGGCCGCCCGGCACGGGTACCCGCCCTATGACCGACCGCCTCAAGACCTCGCTCTTCGACACTCTCGTGCCCTACGGCATCGCTGGGGCGCGCGTGCTCGACCTGTATGCAGGTAGCGGCTCGTTGGGCATAGAGATGCTATCGCGCGGGGCCGAGTGGTGCGACTTCGTGGAGCAGAGCGCACCCGTCTGCCGCGTCATCCGCGACAACCTGGAACTCACCAGGCTCGCGGACAGGGCTCGCGTCCACCAGATGCCCGTAGGCCGCTACCTACATACCATGAATGATGTGCCCCACCTGCCACCATATGATATAATAGCCCTCGACCCACCTTATGCTGACCAGGAGATTAGTAATACCCTCGAAACCGTAGCCCTCTGGCCCAGGCTTGCCCAGGACGGCCTCATCGTGATCGGCCATGCCACCCAGGTAGAACTCGCAGACCACTATGGTGAAGGCCGCCTCCACCGGGTGAAGCACAGGGTAATGGGCGGATCGGCGTTTTCCATCTACGAAGTGACGAGTGACGAATGACGAGTGATGAGTGACGGGCGAAAGGGTAACTACCGTCTACCGTCCACCGTCTACCGTCAAATAACGGATGAAGCACAACCCACCCAAACAACGCATAGCTATCTACCCAGGCACGTTTGACCCCATCACGATGGGCCACCTGGATATAGCGACGCGCGCCATGCACCTGTGCGACAGGCTTATCATCGCGGTTGGCGACAACCGCAACAAAAACCCCCTCTTCACGGCAGAGGAGCGGATCGAGCTTATCCGCAGGTCGCTCGAATGGCGCGAAGTGGATGGCGCGGTCACAGTCACATCCTATTCCGGCCTCACAGTCCACTATGCCCAGGAGCTTGGAGCAAGCATGATCGTGCGCGGCCTGCGCGCCGTCACCGATTTCGAGTGGGAGTTTCAACTTGCCCTCATCAACCGGGGCCAGGACCCCACCATCGAGACGGTGTGCCTGATGACCAGCGAAGAGTACTCTTTCCTGAGTGCAAGTACCGTGCGCGAATTGGCCCTTCTGGGCGGCAAGCTAGACCGCATCGTGCCCCTCCCGGTAAGAGAAGCCCTGGAAACTAAATTCGGCCAGGCAGCAAAAACAGCAGACGTTCGCGATGTATAGGGGTTAGGGATCAGGGGTTAGGGATTTGGGATCGTTACAACTGCTAATCCCTAATCCCTGGTCCCAAATCCCTAACCGAAGGGAAGGTGATAACCATCGCTACCGACAGCATGAGAATGGACCTCCAGTATCTGATAGATAGGCTGGAGACGATGGTGACCAGCGCCAAGCGCATGCCGATCACCAACAGGCTGATGATGGACGAGCAGGACCTGGCCGATCTGATCGATCAGATGCGTACGGTCCTGCCTGAGGAGGTACGCGCCGCTCGCAAAGTTCTGCGCGAGCGCGACACGATCATCTCCGAAGCCCAGCAACAGGCGGACGAGGTCCTCAAGACAGCCCACGAGCAGGCCGAAATGCTCCTCGACCAGGAGGGCTTGATGGCCGAGGCCCAGGCCCGCGCCAACATGCACCTGGAAGAGGCCATGCAGGTCGCCCAGCAAAGGATCGACGGAGCCGACGAATATGCCCGCGAAGTCCTGACCTCCCTACAACAGCAACTCACCCGCCACCTCTCTATCATAGACAAAGGCATCTCTGCGTTGAATAGTAGGGATTAGGGGCTGGGGATTGGGGATTAGAAGGAAGTAGGTAACAGCATCTAATCCCTAATCCCCAATCCCTAATCCCTTACCCCCAATCATGACAGACAACGACAACCCTCGCCCCGGCATCTCGGTATTTTTCCCGGCATATAACGACGCGGGCACTATCGCCTCTATGGTGCTTGCTGCCTTGCGCACTTGCGCGAAGCTGACCGACGACTATGAAGTGATCGTTGTCGAAAATGGCAGCACCGACTACACGGTAGAGGTGCTGGAAGACCTGGCTAACACCCATGACCGCCTCCGCATCTTTACCCACCGCGAAGTGCTGGGCTACGGCGGCGCTC
Organism: Chloroflexia bacterium; assembly: GCA_049580985.1. Classification (GTDB taxonomy): domain Bacteria; phylum Chloroflexota; class Chloroflexia; order QHBQ01; family JADMIH01; genus JADMIH01. The sequence goes on along the minus strand of JBAURA010000737.1, from coordinate 4,582 downwards.
TCCAGAAGGGCTTCAAGGAAGCGAGCAAGGAGCTTGTATTCTATACGGATGGCGATGCCCAATACGACCCTCACGAGCTTGCGCTCCTCTACGCCGCCCTCCGTCCCGAAGTCGATATTGTGCAGGGCTACAAGATCGCCCGCCACGACCCGCTCTTCCGCAAGATCATAGGCCGCACCTACCACTGGATCGTCAAGATCGCCTTCGGCCTGCCGATACGCGATACCGACTGCGACTTCCGCCTGATCCGCAAGTCGGCCCTTGCCCGCTTCGACCTCAAATCGAAGACAGGCACGATCCCCCTTGAACTGGTCAAGAAGCTCACCGACTCCGGCGCGGTCTTCGCCGAAGTGCCCGTGCACCACTACCACCGCGTATATGGCCGGTCGCAGTTCTTCAACTTCCCGCGCCTGTGGGCCACCGGCGTCAACCTGCTCCAGCTCTGGGTCGAGTTGGCCCTCATGCCCAGGCTCACCAGGCGCAAGCCCGTCAAGAGCGTCAAACCCCGTTCAAGAGACGCCGCCACCAACCCCTCACTCGCATACCAGACCGAAGCGCAAGCGCGTGTGCAGGGACCAGGGACCAGGATCAGGGATCGGGGGCCAGGGATCAGGGATCAAGAACAAGAGAGCACCATACGTAATAAGCAATAAGCAGTATGCAATAATGACCCAATCCAAAATCCAAAATCCAAAATCCGCAATACAAAATAGGGTGGGCAACAATTGATGTCCGGTGCGCGCCCTGGGTGGACCTGGGAGGCCGAGACGCCGGAAGAGCATCCTGAAGAGGCGTTAGCGCGACCGCCCGCGCCTTACGAAGAGGTGTATGCGGGCAAGAAGGTTCTGATCACCGGCGGGTTGGGGTTCATCGGCTCCAATCTGGCCCGCAGGCTCGCACAATTAGACACCGACGTGCTGCTGATCGACTCGCTCATTCCGGGCTACGGCGGCAACAGGCGCAATATCGCGGGCATCGAGAACCGGGTGCGCGTCAACATCGCCGACGTGCGCACCCAGTGGTCGATGAACTACCTGGTGCAGGGGCAGGACTACCTGTTCAACCTGGCCGGACAGGTCAGCCACCTCGACTCCATGGCCGACCCGTTCACCGACCTTGAGATCAATTGCCGCAGCCAGCTTTCGATCCTGGAAGCGTGCCGGCACAACAACCCCGGCGTCAAGATCGTCTTCGCGGGCACGCGCCAGCAGTACGGCAAGCCCGACTACCTCCCCATCGACGAAAAGCACCCGATGCACCCCACCGATGTGAACGGCATCAACAAGATGGCGGGCGAATGGTACCACATCCTCTACAACAACGTGTATGGCATCAGGGCCACCTCCCTCCGCATGACCAACACCTACGGCCCGCGCCAGTACGTCAAGGACGCGCGCATGGGCTTCATCGGCTGGTTCATCCGCAAGGCCGTGCTCGGCGAGGAGATAACCATATACGGAGAAGGCAGCCAGATCCGAGACTTCAATTATGTTGACGACGTGGTAGACGCTCTCTTGCGTGCGGGCGCGAGCGACGAAGCCAACGGCGAGGTGTTCAACCTCGGTGGCGAGCCGATCACCCACCTTGACCTCACCAAATTGCTGATCGCGGTAGCAGGCACCGGCTCCTACACCCTTATCCCCTGGCCCCCCGACCGCAAGAAGATAGACATCGGCGACGTATATAGCTCCTACGACAAGATAGCACGCACCCTCGGCTGGAAGCCGACCGTTACATTGCAGGACGGCCTGCGCCGGACGGTGGAGTTCTACAGGCGTGAAGGCCAGTATTATTGGTAGCAGCCCAGCCCAGGAGAGGAGCATCGGGTCGCTGTGCTATAATCTAGGCATAGCCAGATGGAGGATGCTATGCTAAAAGCTCAAGATATTACAAAGCTTATCAACCGCGATCCTGAGATCATGAGCGGCACACCTGTTTTCATGGGTACACGCGTTCCGATTAAGACTATGTTTGATCACCTGGAAGATGGGTATTCGCTTGACGGGTTTTTGGAACAGTTTCCTTCGGTCAAACGAGAGCAGGCAACTGCGGTCTTGGAGCTATATAAGGATCTCTTGCTGGCGGCTGTTCCGTGAGGATATTGCTTGATGAGTGCCTACCCAAAGACCTCAAACATGAAATCACAGGTCATCAAGTTACAACAGTAGGCGACATGCAATGGTTAGGGATAAAGAATGGTCAGTTACTTACGCTTGCAGAGCAGCATTTCGATGTTTTCCTGACAGCCGCCCGAAGCATAGAGTATCAACAGAACCTTCGAAAGAGGCAACTCGTGCTTGTTGTGCTGGTTGTTCCCAAAACGACTATTGAGACAATCCGCCCTGTGCTGCCTTTGCTTTCTGAGGCCCTTAATAGTGCGGCGGAAGGCCAGATTACTCACGTATCCGAGCACGAATACTGGAATACATCAACATGATCTACATCAACGACACCCGCGCCCAATACGACTCTATCAAGGACGACATCCTGCGCGTCACCGAAGAGGTGATGGAGCACAGCTACTTCATCCTGGGCGAGAATGTGGCCGCTTTCGAGCGCGAGTTCGCGGAGTATTGCGGCACCAAATACGCGGTCGGCGTCGCCAACGGCACCGACGCCATCGCCCTGGCCTGCCGCGTGCTCGGCTGCGGCCCCGGCGATGAGGTAGTCACATCGCCCCACACGGCCACCTTCAGCGCCCTCGGCATCTCTATGTCGGGCGCGACCCCCACCTTCGCCGACGTCGAGCCGGACACCGGCAACATAGACCCCTCGAAGATCGAGGCCGCTATCACTCCCCGCACAAAAGCGCTCATGCCCGTTCACCTATACGGCCAAATGGCCGACATGGACCCCATCCTTGAGATAGGCGAGCGCCATGGTATCCCCGTGATCGAGGATGCGGCCCAATCGCACGGCGCGACCTACCGGGGCCGGAAAGCAGGTTCCCTCGGCACGATAGGCTGCTTCTCCTTCTACCCGACCAAGAACCTCGGCGCATACGGAGACGGTGGCGCGCTCATCACCAACGACCCTGACATAGCGCAAACCCTCAAGGAGCTACGCAACGGCGGCCAGCGTACCCGCTACGATCACGTGCGCGTGGGCGTCAATAGCCGCCTGCACGAGCTACAAGCCGCCATCCTCCGCGTCAAGCTCCCCCACCTGGACGTGTGGAACCGCGCCCGCCGCCGCAACGCCGAGCGCTACGACCGGATGCTGGCCGAAGCAAACATACCGGTCCGCCCCATGTCGATACGAGACTACGGCGACACCTGCATGCACCTCTACATAGTACGGGTGCGGGCCGAGGAACGCGACCTACTGATCGCTCACCTGGCCGACCACGGCATCGCCGCCATGATCCACTACCCAATACCCGTCCACCTGTCAACAGCCTACAGCTTCCTCGGCCTCCCTGAAGGCTCGTATCCCCACACCGAAAGCCTGGCCCGCGAGATCATCACCCTCCCCATGTACGCCGAGCTTACCGAAGAGCAGGCCAGGACGGTAGTGGACGCACTGGCCGCGTTCTACCGCAGGGGCCAGGGACCAGGGATCGGGGATCAGGATTGATGCTACCGTCCACCGTCCGCCGTCTACCGTCCGTACTGTTGGAGCCCACTTGAAACAGACCGAAAGCGCAAAGAGCCTTAAACGCAACGACACCCTTTTCGAGCGGGTGATGTCGCCGGTACGCCGCCTGGTGCATTGGCTATCGGCGCGCCCTACCCTCTGGAACCTCTTTCGCCGCCTTCTTGAATTCAACTTCAGGGAGGAGAAGCGCGTCATCGGCGTCGAGCTGATGCCCCACGCCGAGCGCATCCGGCGGGAGGAAGGCCGCAAGCCGCGTATCCTCGACCTGGGTTGCGGCACGGGCGAGCTTGCCCCCGTCTTCCTCAAGCGAGGCTACACCTACGTCGGCATAGACATCGAGGCCGAGCGGATCAACTACGCTTCCAAGACCTTCAAGCAGGGCAAGTTCCACGTAATGGACGCCAGCCACCTCACCTACCCCGACGGCCACTTCGACCAGATACTCGTCACCGGCGTGCTCCATCATCTGTCGGACGAGGAGGTGCGCGACATAGTACGCGAGATGCGCCGCGTGCTCCGGCCCGGTGGCCGCGCCCTCGTCATGGAGGACATTGCCCTGCGCGGCTCTCTGAACCTGCTAGGCGCGCTGGTCCACCTGGCCGACGAAGGCGCGCACATCCGCCGCCCCAACCAGTACACCCCCCTGTTCGAGCCTGACCTGGAGCTAAAATCGACCTACCCGGTGCGCTGCGGCGTCTGCGATTACCAGGCGTTTGTGTTGGAAGTAGGGGTTGGGGATTAAGGGATTGAGGGGTTAAGGGGTTATGTTCCGTGGCCTGCTTACTTAACCCCCTAATCCCTTAATCCCTTAATCCCCAACCCCTGATCCCTGCTATAATATCCCCATGGAACCGGAAGCCCACTTCGCGATTGCCGAGGCCGAGGAAGACGAGCATCGCGCGCAAACAGCCGCTAAAGAGAGAGGAGCGCTCAAGATGGATGCCGCCTGGTGGAGCACGTTTCTCCTGCTACTGATCGCTATGTC
>JBAURA010000736.1:0-1542 GCA_049580985.1 Chloroflexia bacterium | reverse complement strand
CGGCTTCTCTCAGGCGTGGATTTTACACCCACAAACAGGATCTTAGCCCACCGGATTCTTCGCTTCGCTCAGAATGACAACCTCTTCGTTAGTTCGTTTACTGCTACTTCTTCGTTTGTGAACCACTCAGAATGACACATCCTTACCTGGCTGAAATTGATAGAGTGTGCACTCTTTTCAGGCTTGAGACTTACGTTTTACGTCTCACGTTTTACGTTTTACGTTTTGCTGCATTTTGCGTTTCTTCGTCAGGGTGCCGCGTAGCGCCAGTCGTAGTAGTGCCGGCCTACGTTGCCGAACTGGACCTTGAAGCCTTCGGGGGCCTGGGGGTCGTAGGTGATGGTGCGGCGCTCGAAGATTTGCATCAGGACGTTGTGAGGCTCGCCGCCTACCTGGACGGTCGCCCAGTAGGCTTCGGACACGGGGTAGCCTGCTATGTAGATCCAGTTCCAGGTTTGCGTGTTGAACCAGTTCAGGAAGACGTCGGGCAGGTTGTGGCCGGTCTCAGGCAGGTAGGCCGCTACCTTCACGGTCGCGCCGAGGTCGGCGTTCTGGCCCAGGATGCCATCGCGCGCAAGGGTGGCGTCAACGGGCTGGCCGGTGCGGTCCTGGGCTTTGCCTGCCTCGGTGGCCGCGCCGATCTGTTTGAAGGTCACGTAGGTGGGGGCGTTGGCATCGCCGAAGTCGCCCGCCACGGGCACGTCGAGAGGGGTCGAGGCGAGAAACGAGCCGTCGCCGAACTGGACCTGGCCTAGCACAAGCTCCTTCGCCAGCGCGCCGGGCACCACGAGGAAGCGGGTAGGCTGGGGCGGGTTAGGGTCGGGGAGGTCCATGCGGCCCTTGTCGAAGTAGGCCACCAGGCGAGGCACGAAGGGCTGTGAGGGGTTGGGGAGGGCGGCGGGATCGGTGGGCGACTCGGTGCCTGAATAGATGACCGTCGGCCCCCACAGATAGGGGCGCTGCGCCTGGCCGTTGGCTACAGGCAGGTCGGGCACGCGCCACTGGAACCAGAAGCCGGGGTCGGGCAGTTGCAGGCGCGTTTTGGGCTGCCAGTTGGCATTGAAGCCATCCACCAGCTTCTCACCGCCTGAGCCGTCGGTGCGTACCAGCCACGATTCGTGCGTGTAGAGGAGGCTGCCGTCGCGCTGGCGGGTGGTGCGCGACACGCGCAGGAGCATCGTCCTGGAATCCGCCGAGAAGAAGGGCGGGCCGTAGTCGCTCACCTCGCCCCGGTAGGCGGTGCTATTAGGGTGTGAGAGGATGATCTTGGCGTTCTGCCCGTTGAAGTCGGCCAGGTAGAGGCGCTCGCCGTCGCGGGTGTCGGTGTTGATCGCGTAGGCCACCTTGTTGATGCCGGTGGACCAGGAGACGCCTGCCCTGGCGATAGCAGTCTGCCTGGCAGCCCTGGCGACGGCCACGAAAGCGCCGTTGGTGAGGTCGAGCACACCGTACTCGGTGCCATCGGTGACGGCCAGGTAGCGTCCTCCCGGCGCCCAGCCGCCCGCGACCACGAACCAGTTACGGGGTTCACCAGGTAGGGCC
>JBAURA010000735.1:0-1810 GCA_049580985.1 Chloroflexia bacterium | reverse complement strand
CCTTGCCACGTGGGTTGTGGCCAAGTACGGCTTCCGGCACGAGCGCAAGAGCGACTAGCGCGGAGCATCGACTTGCGCGTCTGGAGCCCGGGCTCCGAATGCTTGACTACGCTCGCCCTTGTGGACGACCTACTTCTGACCTGGTTCAGCCACAACGGAAGAGATCTGGCCTGGCGTAAGACCAGAGATCCGTACGCGATCCTCGGCTCCGAGGTGATGCTGCAGCAGTACCGCGTCGGAAACGTGTAACCCCTGCTGCGCTGGCCTTTTCATCCTGATCAAGCTGTTCGCATGGCGTCGAGAAGTGGCCGATCTGGCCGTTTCTGGACAGCATTGTTCGCACGGCGTTCGCACGGCCAGGATGAGTGACTCCACACTCCTGGGGCTCGACGGCCCAAGAACAGGTCGGCTCCGCGTTAACAACACGGTCAACATTTACCGTACACAGGCACGACCGGGCGGCTGTCCGACGAATCAGCAGACCCCGAGTGTCGCGCTCCCGTTGAAATTGAGCACGATCGGCCGATCTGACCAGCTGACCACGGGCTGTGCGCAGGCCAGCCCAGCTTCGATTCCGATTTGAAGCTGGTGTTGAGATGCCGTAGGTTTGGCCTTCGATGCGGTCGAGGTGGTGCGGAATCCATCTGAACACCTCCCGGGAAAGGGGTGCGAGGAGTGAGTGAGGACCAGCAGCGGGCACGAGTCTTCGGCGTGCTCTTCCTGATCACGTACGTCACGTCGATCGGGGCGCTCCTCCTCTTCCAGCCTGTGCTCGACGACCCGGCCGGCTACATCGCCGGTGACGGCAAGGACAGCCAGATCTTCCTGGGCGCCTTCCTGGAGCTGCTGCTGATCCTCGCCAATGTCGGAACGGCCGTCGTGCTCTACCCGATCGTGAGGCGACAGAACGAGCTCCTCGCGATCGCCTACGTCGCTGCCCGAATCATCGAGAGCGTCTTCATCGCGGGCGGGATCATCCTTGTGCTCGGGATCGTCAGCCTCCGCAACGACACTCCGGGCGCCGCCGACCTCGCCGTCTCCCTCGCCGCCCTCAAGGACTGGACGTTCCTGTTCGGCCCTGGGTTCATCGTTCCCTTCGGGAACGGGCTGATCCTCGGCTACCTGATGTATAAGTCCGGCCTCGTCCCGCGACGGATGACCTGGCTCGGACTGATCGGCGGGCCGCTCCTTCTGATCGGGAGCATCGGCACGCTCTTCGACTGGTGGAATGCTGGCACCACGGTGCCAGCCATCCTGGTCGTCCCCGAGTTCTTCTGGGAGCTGTCGCTCGGGGTCTACGCGGCTGTCTGGGGATTCCGGAAGACCGCTCCGATCCTCGCGGCGCGCAGCACCGCTCCGCAGACCGACGCCGCGTAGGACGACGTGTCGGCGCGGACGCCCACAGACCGGTCAGCTGACGCTCTCCCCACCTCCTGGCAGCGGCTGCTGGCCCTGTCGGGGGTCGCGTTCGCGGTGCTGTTCGTCCTCGCCTGGTTCCTCAGCGGCGGCAACGCGCCCGACTACGCGGCATCGGATCAGGACTGGACGACCTGGGCGGACGACAACCAGTGGAAGAGCCGGATCGGTGGGTTCCTGATCCTGCTCGCAGGCTTTGCGTTCCTGCACTTCGCTGGGACGATCCGAAGCGTGCTCGGAAGCGCCGAGGCCACGGCACGCGGCTCGGTGCAACTCGCTCGGGTCGCGTTCGCGGGTGCCCTCACTGGGATCGCGGGCATCACGATGGCCATCGTCATGATCGCTGCCGCAGCAACCGAAGGCGCGGACGCGGATCCCGTGGTGAGTCGAGCGG
>JBAURA010000734.1:0-3957 GCA_049580985.1 Chloroflexia bacterium | reverse complement strand
ATGATCGTGCGCCCGCTCGGTGCGGTGCCGCCAGCGGCGCCCGTGCGCGGCAACATCAAGCGGCTGATTCGCTTGCCGCCGCCTGGTTGACAGCGCTGGTATCATCGGGGGCAAAGGAGGATTCGTGAGCCGTGCCGACCATTCCCCGTGAACAAGCGCAATTGCCCCTCGCGCTGACCCTCGACATCGGGTCATCTTCCATCCGCGTGATGGTCTTTGACGCCCACGGCGATGATCTGGCCGGCCTGGGCGCCAAGACCACCTACCCGCTCCACCTGACCGACGACGGCGCCGTCGAGGCCAATATGGACCTGCAGCCTGCGAGGAAGTTCATTACCACAGCCATTCCTGGATCCAGCCTCTGTCGCTAGACCGAGTTGGCAGGTGAGGGGGGGCTAATTTTGGCGCAATCACAGGAAGCCATTGCTTGGATTGGGCTCAACTAGCGCCTTCGATATGCGGTAGTTGCCTAACCGGATTTTCTGCACGAATAGTTGTCACGGCCCTGTCAATATTGGCCTAGCAAGGCACGCTCCCTGGCGACATTCTCGCCCCACAGGAAGACGAACCGGCCCAGGATCAGGAGCGCGACCGAGTGCACCATCAGGAAAATCAGCGAGCCATCCATGAAGACATCGGTCAGGGAGGCGCCCTCCAACGTCACCCGGCGCAAGACAACAATCCCCTGGGTCGTCGGCAAAAAGCGGGCAACGAAGGCCAAGCCGGACGGCATATGTTCCAGCGTAAGATAGGCACCGTTCACAAATGACAGCAGGAGAGTCATGGAGAGCACAATCGTTTTGGTCTGCTTGAGTATATCCAACAACCCAGCAGCCAGATAGCCCACACCGGCGAGGCCAACGAACGTTATCGCTAGCACAACAACGCTTTCCCAACGGAAAGGCAGTTGCAGCCTGAAGAACAAGATCAAGCCCAGGATGATGATCGCCAGGCGGATGGTCGCGACGATAAAGATCGCGATCATATTCCCCAGAATAGGCACATCCATAGGCGTGACAGTCATATGCATCTGCTCTAAGGTGCCGGCGCGGCCCTCGTTACGCAGATCTGCTACAAGTGCGGTCACGAGGTGGCGGGCATAAGAGGTCACGATATAGCCTAATGCACTACTGGCGATCAGCGCTTGCGACGGTTGACCACCGCCGACCAGAAAGACGGCGCCGAGAAAGCCGACCACTTCGCTCAGCAGGGCGAACCAGGCGTTAAAGCGATAGCTCCACTGGACCAACAGCACTTTGCGTATTTCGCTGGTCAATACGGTCGCGAACGTCTGGAATTGGGATCGCGCGGCAGAGCGCGGCTGCGGTCTTTTGCGATGACGGCTCATGTGTACTCCGGCGATCAGTATTGGCCCAACGACCCACGCTGTTTCGCGATTGTCTCGGCCCACCCGAATATTTTCCAGCCTAGCGCAAAAAGAATGGTCGAATGAACTATCAGAAACACGGCGCTCCCATCGCCAAGCACATCCCCGAGGGTCCGTCCTTCTAGCACGATAGCGCGCAGCACGATGATCCCTTGCCCTGCGGGGAGCAGACGCCCCAGGATCGAAAGCGTGGGCGAGAGGGTCTCCAGCGGAATGTAAGTGCCGTTCACAAAATACAGCATACCGATCAGAATGCTGGATGCTGATCCGATCTGCTTAAAAAGCAGGGTGCCAGCGGCGACAATATATCCGAATCCGAATAGTCCCAACCAGGTGAGAATCACAACCGGGATCGCCTCCCACTTAAAAGCTAGTCTGAGCTCAGTGAACGCCATTAAGACCACTCCGGACAGCAGTAGGCTGACAGTAGAAATAATGAGTGCTCCCATCATCTTTGCCAGCATGAGCACCCGCGCCGGAACAATGCTTAGATACAACTGTTCCAGCGTGCCCGCTCTCGCTGCCGCTTCCACGTGGCTGGTCATATATTGCATGATATCGCCTGCATACGAGGTAAGCACAAAACCTAAGGCGGCGGAAGCAAGCAGGACAGGGGTAATCTGCCCCCCGCCGACCAGGAGCATGCTACCCAGGAAAATCAGAATCCAAAGCACGAAGCTCAGTATAAGGTCCAGCCGGTAACTCAATTCGACTAGCAAATCCTTGCGCATCTCGCTCCACATAGCCGGCCCCCAGCGGGGCGCGCTTCTGCGCGCGGTGTGGAGCGCACCCCGCACACGCTGCCGGAGGGCTTCCCAGCGAGTAGTTAATTCTTCCCTAACGGCGGTCATTAACCATGCTTACAAAGATGTCGGTGAGGGTCGGCACATCTCGACTAACTTCGACCAGCGGCAGCCGCCTCTCGCGCAGACCATCCAGGATCCTGTTCAACTGATCCTGATCAATATCCTCACATTTTATGGTGGTCAGATCCTCGCCGGGTGTGTAGTGAGTCTCACACTTCCCCCCAAAATCGCGCAGCGCGCCGTCCGCGATGTCCAATTGCCCGCGCAGCCGAATTGTGTAATTGGTTTGCTGTTTCGCTTTTAGCAACTCGCGCGTTGGCGCGGTTACTTTCAACTGCCCCTCGATCATGATGCCGATCTGATCGCAGACCCGCTGCGCCATATCGAGCTGGTGCGTGGTCACGACGATGGTCCTGTCGTTTTCTTTGGCCTGCTGTCTGATCCAATGCTCAATCGTCTGGGCAGATTGGTAATCCAGGCCCAACGTGGGTTCGTCGAGCAAGATAATCGGCGGGTCGGCAATCAGGGCGCAGGCAATCGCCACTTTCTGTTGCATGCCGCGCGAAAGCTCTCCGGCTCTTTGGTCTTTGCGATCTATCAAACGCAAATCTACCAACAGATTCATGGCGACGTCTTTCACTTCCTCCGAGCGCACTCCTTTAAGACCGGCGAAATACATCAGATTTTGCCAGACGGTCAGCCGCCAATAGATGTTGCGCGTGCCTTCCAGAACGACGCCGATCTGGCTCATCGCCAGGCTGTGCTGCTTTTCGACATGGTTGCCAAATAACTTGATGCGGCCCAGGGTTGGTTTGATCAGCCCACAGATCAGCTTGATCGTCGTTGTTTTGCCAGCGCCGTTAGGGCCCAGCAAGCCAAAAACCCGCCCGGCGGGAACTTGCAAGCTCAAGTTCTCGACGGCCAGGATCGGTTCGTTGTTTTGGCGGTTAAAGACTTTGGTTAACTTCTCAATGCTGATGGCTACTTCGTCCGCGTTTGCGTCACTTTTCGATTTTTTCGGCATGGCATAGCCCCTTCGAAGTCTGCTAACCGCAACGGTGAGCGCATAGTATCGTGGAGCAGGGAATTACGAAAGGCGGCCCATAAGCAGGAAACCAGGGTTCCGCGCGGGACGCCGACAGACTGCCGGGCATAGAGCCGGAACTGCGATGGGCAGACCAATAATTATGTATTCTAATTCGAAGTTATGTATGTGTCTGAACAGAGGTGGACAGAATAGAGCTTTTTCATGCCGGACTATAACATAACCGCCAACTATAAAGCAAAATTAAGTTGGAAACGTACTGAAGAGTGGTCACGTTTGAGACCAGTGCGCTGGAGTAGCTATTTCAGATGCATATCCTGATTATGAAATCACTTTTAGTCAATTGACACTGTGCTTTCCTGGTGCTATAATGCCTCAATTGCTAACTGGCGCTGAGAGCACAAGGCCTCGCAAAGGATGGGGCCGTTGACGCTCAGTAAAGTAGGGACGATAGCTACAACTAATCGTTCCACAACATTAAAGGGGGGCAGGCACAATGGCAAACACCGAACAAGCCCGGAACGAACAGTATGGTGGAATAATTGGTCTAGGTGCTGGAGTTATCACCGGCGCCGAGGTTGGGACTTTCATACTCCCTATCCCGGTGGTGGGCACTTTCGTGGGCGCCTTATTTGGAGGGGTGTTGGGGACCAAGGTGGGACAGCGCGTGGGCGGTGTGGCGCTGAACGGGTTAAATTCGATGCTCGATACTCTCATAC
>JBAURA010000733.1:0-3307 GCA_049580985.1 Chloroflexia bacterium | reverse complement strand
CGCGAACACAGCGATCTCTACATCCCCACCGACGGCCTGGCACCGGAAGACGTAGCCTCGCGCGTGCTCACGTTCTTGAGCAAGCGAGAAGTGAGAAGTGAGAAGTGAGAAGTGAGAAGTGAGAAGTTAGATATTGGATTTAGCATCTCATTTCTTACTTCTTACTTCTTACTTCTTACTTCTTACTTCTCACTTCAACATCTACAATGAAGTAGCCAATATGCACCCTAGCACCTTTATCTCAGACGGCCTCAACCTCACACCCTATGAACTGGTGCGGATAGCTCGCGCACCCATCGATCCCGCTACCCTGTCGCCAACCCTTCGGGTGGAGCTATCTGAGGAGGCTATTGCGTGCGTGCATGCCTCGCGTGCCATCGTAGATGACATAGTGACGCGGGGCGAGCTAGTGTACGGTATCACCACCGGCTTCGGGGCGTTCAAGGACCGGGTGATACCCGCAGAGGAGCTGGCCCAGCTACAGGTGAACCTCGTCTTGAGCCATTGCGTGGGCGTGGGCGCGCCTCTGGCATGTGAGGTGGTGCGCGCTATGCTCCTTTGCCGCGCTCATACCCTCTCGCTCGGCTACTCCGGTATCCGGCTGGAGACCCTCCAACTAATCTACGATATGCTCAACGCGGGCATCCACCCTCTCGTGCCCGAACAAGGCTCCGTGGGCGCAAGCGGCGATCTCGCCCCTCTAGCGCATATGGCGCTCACCATGCTCGGCAGGGGAGACGTGGAGTGGCGGGGCGAGGTGGTCCCAGCGTCCGAAGCGCTGGCAGGAGCGGGCCTCAAGCCCGTGACCCTCGGCCCGAAGGAGGGCGTGGCCCTCAGCAACGGCACGAGCCTGATGTCGGCGCTCCTCGCCCTGGCGCTCGTAGATACGCTCACCCTCTGCGACGCCGCCGACGTGGTGGGCGCGATGACCCTCGAAGCCCTCCAGGGCGTGCCCGCCGCCTTCGACCCTCGCATCCACGCCGCCCGCCCCCACAGCGGCCAGGTGCAATCCGCCGCCAACATCCGCAAGCTGACGCAGGACAGCACACTCATGTTTAGGACTGAGGACCGAGGAGTGAGGACTGAGTCTGGCAATGGCAACAATGCTTCAGCGCTTAGCGCGCAGCACTCGGCACTCGACACCGTGCGCCGGGGCAAAGTGCAGGATGCCTACTCCCTACGCTGCATGCCCCAGGTGCATGGTCCCGCCCGCGACGCCGCCGCCTACGTCGAGGGTGTGCTCAACATCGAGCTAAATAGTGCCAACGACAACCCGCTCATCTTCAATGGAAGTACCGAGTTTGATGATGGCAATCCCCACTCGGTACTCGGTACTCGGTACTCGGTACTTTCCGGTGGCAACTTCCACGGTGCGCCTCTCTCTGTGGCCGCCGATTTTCTGGGGATTGCTGTGTGCGGGCTTGCCAACATCAGTGAGCGGCGACAGGCCCGCCTGGTCGATAAGGCGGCGCATGGCGGCCTCCTTCCTGCCTTCCTCACCGAGCACGGCGGGGTCAACAGTGGCTTCATGATGGTCCAGTACACCGCCGCCGCCCTTGCCTCCGAGAACAAGAGCCTGGCCCACCCCGCCAGCGTCGATACCATCCCCACCTCCGGCAACGCCGAGGACCACGTCAGCATGGGGCCAATCGCCGGCCGCCACGCCCGCGCCATAGTCGCCAACACGGCCCGCGTGCTCGCTCTCGAAGCGATGATGGCCGCGCAAGCTATCGACTTCCGCCTGAAAGCCGACCCCCACGCCCGTATGGGCACCGGCACCAGCGCCGCCTACGAAGCCATACGCGCCCACATCCCCTTCCTGGAGAAGGACGACGATATGCGGCCCCATATAGCCGCCGCCGAAGCGCTGGTTGTGAGCGGGGCGTTGGCAAAGGCACTGGCCGTTGGAACGGATGCGCCCGTCCAGCACACGGTAATCACCTGAGTGTTGGCCTCAACGCTCCATGATAGCATGATAGTAGCACCGCACCCGCCAGCTAGATGAGCTCATGAGAGCCGTAGAGTGGGAGGAGATCGGCCTTATCTTTACCACTGAGGGCTGTGTGGCTGGTACGGTAGGCGGCAGACCGCTCATCCACCGCAACGTGTTCCGCCTGGTGCAAAAGACGCTTGCGGGGGCCAACCTACCACACCAGAGACTCTATTGACCTACGCTACCTGTGCATCTCGCTCCTACTGGCTAAGGGTGCGTCCATGAGGGAGGTTATGGAGGTGCTAGGTCACTCGCAGATGTCGCTCACCTCCGATACCTACTCCCACGTCTATGAGGCGGCAGGCAAGGCCATCGCACAACGCATGAATCGCGTCCTTGTTATCGATGATATCGATGATGGCGAACGTATCACAGGAAGTTAAAACGCTTTCACATTCAAGCCTCATTAACTTGTGGGAGGCTCTTTGCCCTATAGCTAGAGTCTCCCACAAGTTAGTAAGGTCTTGTGTAGTCTTTACTAGTCTAAAATTGCCTGGTAGAATTGTTATGAAGATACTAATTGCGAGCGATACTAGGATATGTGACACTATGGACAATTCAACTAAGCCGAGTTCTTTCACGCTAAACATTGTCACAGCCTCGCAGGAAAGTGACCTGTACGAGGAGCTGCTCATGTTGAAAGCTGCCATACTTTATGGCGATAGAGTTACTTTCAACAGTTTTCGTGGCTCGATAATAACAGGAATACTAGGGAATCTAGTCACTACGGAGGACCCGACCCATAAAGAGGCAATGTATGCTCAGTTGAAGTTATAGGCCAATCTTGGTGCCAAAGAGCAAAGGTCTCTTACAGAAGCATACAATCTTGCAGTCGAACTCATGTCCGGTTTAGCTTACTCGAAGACCGGAATACATATGGCTCCTTTTGAATGGTACGTCAAAAATCCTATTGATAGGGACAATTTCCAGCAATGGGTAGATGACTTCAATAGAGCCATTCTTGAGTATTGCATTCATCAGGTTCTATCCTACCTCTCTAAACCGTCTGACTATCCTCTCGTTGATAAGCAAGTAGCTGGGCTATTGGAAACTATTCAAGATATTCAAAGTAACTTAGTTACCAACCGTGAGCAAACCCTAAGTCATCTTGCCGAACTGTTTGCCCAAGATACTGGTAAAATCGATAGGCAGCAACTGGAGGCCGGAAGCGATTACTTGTTACAACTGCAAGCCTCTGGAATTGCCTTGACCAAAGTCAAACAGATGAGTTTGGCCACCCAACTTTTCTCTAGACTCCCAACGTTCGACAATGCTAACGTGGAAGAGCTATTGGATATACGGAAGGAATTGGAG
>JBAURA010000732.1:0-3648 GCA_049580985.1 Chloroflexia bacterium | reverse complement strand
AGCCCGGCCAGCACCGGCAGCCGCCCGCCGTCCTGGGCGAAGCCGCGCACCAGCCCGCGCACGCGCACCCCTAGCGCCATTTAGCCCCCCGATCCGCGTTCCGGCCACCAGTATGCAGGAGCGTGCTACCGTCGTTGAAGCCAAGCGGCAGGAGTAGCCTTAATATTGAGCAGGGTCGTATTGAGCAGGAGCGTGTCGAGGGAGTCATGGCCCATGATAGGGTAAACCGGCCATTGCTGTAACGAGGCGCAAAGTAACATAACAGTAATAGCTTCAAGTTTGCAGGCTCTCCTCAAGGCTTTCACATATGAAAAAAGCACCGATAGTAGGCATTAACCAGAGTAGTATCGCGTGCCAAGATCTGGACCTATTCAGGGAACTCTTGCCATCCGCTCACAGCCCCGGCCCGGAATCCCCTCCCCGGAAGATGCGACGCACACTGGCGTGGCGGGGCTTGAGTCCGTCACGGATCACTTCGAGCACTTTGTCGGTGTTCATCGGCCCGCAGGTGAATATGTCGAGAGCGGCGAAGCCCTCATCGACCCAGGTATGGATAGAGATATGCGACTCGGCCAGCAGGATGAAACCCGTCACACCGTGCGGGTCGAACTGGTGGAAATGGCTATGCAGAACAGTAGCCCCCCCAGCCTCCGCTGCCCGGCAAAGGAGGTTCTGTAGCGGCTCTACCGTCGCCAGGAGGGTCCTATCCTCCACCCAAACGTCGTATAGCACATGCCTGTTGATCAGTTGCAACTTATCCAACGATTTCCAATCTTCTGGAGTGATTCCGGCCACTGTGGAAGCTATTTTTGCCCGATCCTGACTTTTCAAAGATCTATTTGGGCCGAAAATCTCAATTAAGCCCCGAATTAGAGTAAGTGAAAGGTGACGGCTAAAACGTAAAATCTCGGGACAGGCAGTACGTTTTACGTTTTAGAAGCTACTTCGCCGGCAGCAACTCGTTGGTAAACAGCGTCGCGTAGTCGGGTTCGGTGGTGACGGGTTGCCCGTTTGCATCCAGGAGCTTGCCGGTCTGGACGATGAACTTGGGGTACTCGGTCCACCGCGGGATGGTCTGCTCGCCCCAGCGCGGGGCCTCGGCCACGTAGAAGGGGGCCAGGTATTGCGCGCTGTCGCGTACCAGGCCGGGATCTGGGAAAGTGCCGGGCGGGTTAGCCGCGATCATCAGGTCGGCAGCCTCGCCGGGGTTGGTAGCGGCAAAGGTGAAGCCCCGCGATGTGGCGGCCAGGAACCGCTTGCCCAGATCGGACTTCTCTTTCAGCAAGGCCTCGCTTGTGGTCAGCACAGGGGTGTAGTAGTCGGGTACACAGTAGTCCTTGAGCATGAACTCGTTGAGCGCGACCTTATCGCGCGCAGCCTGGATGCCCTCCCAGCCCTTGTAGATCCAGATGAAGTCAGTTTGCTTGGCGACGAGGGCCTGGTAGAAGTCATTTGCGGTGATCACCTGTACATTGGTGTCGGTGCCCCCAGCACACTTGATCATCGCGGCGATCAAAGGTTCTTCGTAGGGCAGGCCGAAGCCGGAGAAGCGTTTCCCACTGAATTTGGCCGGGCTGTCGATGCCCGAGTCTTTGAGCGTGACCATCGCTTCTGTGCTGTGCTGCATGATCGCCGCGACCGACTTGACCGGCAGTTTGTTCACCCAATCCACCAACACTTGGTCCGGGAAGCTAATGCCGAAATCGGCCTTGCCACTGGCGATCATTAGATCGGGGGTGGGGCCTCCATCGGAGTACGGCAGGATCGTCAGGTCGATGCCCTGCTCCTTATACCAGCCTTTCTGCTGGGCCACGTAAAAGCCGATATGGGTCGTGTTGGGTACCCAGTCGACCGCCAGTGTCACGGCCTGCAACGTGCCAACTGTGGCAGTGACATCTGCAGGTGGTGTGGAGTCAGTTGCGGCACCGCAGCCCGCCAACAATAGGGTCATGATCAGCCCCGTGCCGATCATCCGTGTGGGGAGTTTCATCCGTTACGCGTTTCCTTTCTTAGTCCTAATATGGTTTTGCGTGTTAGAAGCTACTCCATCGGCAGTAATTCGTTGGTGAACAGCGTCGCGTAGTCGAATTCGGGGGTGACAGGCTGCCCGTTGGCGTCAAGCAGCGTGCCGGTCTCGGCGAGGAACTTGGGGTAATTGGTCCACAGCTGGAGGGTTTGCTCGCCCCAGCGCGGGGCATTGTCAACGTACAAGGGGGCCAGGTATTGCGCGCTGTCTCGCACAAGACCCGGATCGGGGAAAGTGCCGGGCGGGTTAGCCTCGATCACTAAGTCGGCGGCCTCGCCAGGGTTGGTAGCGGCGAAGTTGAAGCCCCGCGCCGTGGCCGCCACGAACCGCTTGCCCAGGTCAGACTTCTCTTTCAGCAGGGTCTCGCTCGTGATCAGCACGGCACCGTAGCCGTCGGGCACGCAGTAGTCTGAGAGCACGAACTCGTTGAGCGCGACTTTATCGCGCTGTGCCTGGACGCCCTCCCAGAACGTGGCGATCCAGAGGAAGTCGGCCTGCTTGGCGACAAGGGCCTGGTAGCCACCGACCTGTGTGACGAATGACTGTATCTTGGTGTCAGTGCCCCCGGCGCACTTGATCATCGCGGCGATCAAAGGTTCTTCGTAGGGCAGGCCAAAGGCGGCGAAGCGCTTCCCGCTGAATTGAGCCGGGCTATCGATGCCCGAGTCTTTGAGCGTGGCCATCGCTGACGGGTTCGTCTGTATGATCGCCGCGACCGATTTGATCGGCAGATTGTTCACCCTGTCCAGCAGCACCGGAAGTTCGTAACTGATACCGAAATCGGCCTTGCCCGTGGCGACCGTCAGGTCGGGGCTGATGCCCCCCTCGGAGTACGGCAGGATAGTCAGGTCGATACCCTGCTCCTTGTACCAGCCTTTCTGCTGGGCCACATAGAAGCCGGTATAAGTCGTGTTGGGTATCCAGTCAACTGCCAGCGTCACGGCCTGCAACGTGCCGCCTGCGGCGGTGGCGTCCGCAGCAGGCGTGGGATCAGCTGTGGTGCCGCAGCCCGCAAGGAACAGGGTCATGATCAATCCCGCGCCGATCACTCGTGAGGGGAGTTTCATACTTTGCGTGTTTCCTTTCCTAATCCTAACATGGGATAGAATGAGCAAAGACTTTGGTTAATTTTTCAATGCTGATGGCGGAATCACCAGTGGTTGAGCCCATTTTTGAATTTGGGGTCTTTCCCGCCATAGCTCTACTCCTTGCATGGTAGAGCGAAGCAATCCGCGTTGGAGCATGGTAGGGAAATGTTTCGACCCAGGTATCGTTGGGCTTCACGGGGAGCAAAATGTCGCAGGGTCGAGTCTATGACCAACATCTCCCCATTTGCGTGTCGGTTCGCGCTCTGGCAGCTCCACCTATTGAACAACAATTATTCGGCCAGCGAACACAACCTGCCCCCCGTCCTTATGAAGGAACGGGGGGTCGAGTTGCGCGCTGTTCCTTTTGGTCTCGAACGCGCTACCTAGGCAGCCAATTCAGACCTGAACTCACTTTTTGACTTCTGGGTTCGGTGTGTCTGATCCTCTGTCGCCCCGCGTGGGTGGTATGAGAGTATCGAGCATCGAATTTAACCCGTTCAGCGCCACACCGCCCACGCGCTGTCCCACCTTGGT
>JBAURA010000731.1:0-2011 GCA_049580985.1 Chloroflexia bacterium | reverse complement strand
GGCGTTGGGCACGGTATGTGGGATGGGAGGCTAGGTGCATTGTGACAGGAGGTTACTGTCGATACATAGGGACACCAGCGGTCCTTACGTCCCTCTTTATGCGGTCAGAGGGTGAAAGCTCTTTCTCTTAGATCATAGCACACATGTTCTACAAATACAAGTAGCCAAATGGGTTAATTTTATTAATGTTTGTGGGGTCTGCTACACCAAGAGGACCCGCCGCATATGAAGATTAACGGGTTATTCTTCATATGCGGCGGGGGTGATTTGAGGGCATGAGAGGGAAAGATTGTCTTTCTCATGCCCTTACGAGGAGGGCAGATCCGAGGTTCTGCCCTCGTGTTTTCAGGCAGAGTTAGATCATCTACGGGGTGTCACACATTCAGGGAAGAAAGTGTTAGCTACTATCCTGCTGGCCTGGCCCCTGGTGGCGTTTTTGCCTGGGCGGAAGTATGGGCGGTTGTACGGTGGGTTGCACGGCTCACCCTCTCCTCCGCATGGGTAGCCGGACATGATGCCTCTGTCAGCCAAGCGCCAGATGTAGTCGTAGTAGGTGGAGTAGAGGGGTACGTCCTCGAACTGCTGCGCGCCGGGGATGTCGGTGTAGCCTGCGGCTTCGGAGACTATCTTGCTGATTTGGCCCCTGGTGATATCGGCGTTCGGGCGGAAGTACGGCCTGTTGTAGGGGGGTATACAAGGCTCGTCGGGATGATCATCGCAGGGGTAGCCTGAGATGATGCCCCTGAAGGCCAGCCTCCATATGAAGTCGAAGAAGGTAGAGCCTAAGGGTACGTCCTCGAACTGTTGAGGCCCCGCAGGGTCGGAGAAGCCAGCCGAGTTAGAGACTATCTTGGCTAGTTGCCCTCTCGTTACGTAGTCGCTAGGCTTGAAGCAGGGGTTGCCGGTCTCACACCCTTTGGTATAGCCGTCGATGATGCCACGGCAAGCCAGGCACCTGATGTTCTCGTAGAAAGTGCTGCCCTCAGGCACGTCCGTGAACAGGAGCGGGCAGACCGTGGGGGTGGCGGTGGGGCCGAGGGTGATGGTGAAGTTGGTGTCGGAGATGTCGAGGAAGATGTTGTCGGAGCACTGCGCCATGACGCGGGCGGTGGTGGTATTGACGTTGGGCACGACGATCTGCTCAGTGCCGTCGTTGGGGGTGCCGGCGGCAAGGGTGTTAGGGAAGATAGCGCCGCCGTCGGTGGAGAGGGTGAGGTCTACGTTGGCACAGCTAACGGGAGCGGCGGTGGTGTTTGCCACGTCCCAGGTGACGGTCTGGTTGCTGCCACCGGGCCAGGTAACGGCGGTGTTGGGGGAGGTGACGTCGAAGGGGCCGGAGGTGGTGGTGACGGTCAGATCGACCTCGTCATAGTTGACGCCGCCGGCACCGGCACGGTTGTCACGGGCGGTGAGGCGGAAGGTGAGGTTGCGGTTGGTGGTGGGGTATGCCTCGCCGAAGGTGAGGGTGTTGCCCAGGATGTCGGAGAGCCTGGGGAGGTAGCGGTAGGGGACCGGCACGGGTTCGAAGGAGCGGAAGATGGGGCGGTTGCCGTTGTCGGTGTTGGGCGGGGATTGAGTGCCGATGTCGAACTGCTCCCAGTTGTAGGTGAGGGCGTCGCCATCGGGGTCGGTGGCCGAGCCGGTGAGCTTGAAGGGGGTCTGGTTGGGGATGGTGTAGGCGGGGCCGGCATCGACCGTGGGGAAGTTGTTGCCTGTGTTGGTGATGGCGGCGCAGGCGTTGCCCCCGCCTACCTGGGTGAAGGCGCTTATCTCGTCGAAGGAGCCGACGTGGAAGTAGGGGTCGCTGTGAGGCTGGAGGTCCTCGGACCCGCAGATACCCGCGTAGGCCATGATGGTGGAGCCACTGCCAGGCTCCCAGGCGGTGGAGCCGTTGCGGTTGCCGCCGCTGCAGTTGGAGGTGGTGCCGTTGAAGGTGTGGTTGCCTCGGTACTGGTGGCCCATTTCGTGGGCTACGTAGTCGATGTCGAAGGGGTCGCCCACGGGGTTGGAG
>JBAURA010000730.1:0-2869 GCA_049580985.1 Chloroflexia bacterium | reverse complement strand
AAACCTACCTCCCACGGAACCTCCCTTAAGTGGGAGGTAGGTTTAAACCCTGAGAATCTGTCTTCCCGCGGAAATACGTTAGGTGGGAAGACAGATTCTCACCCTCAAGAATCTGGTCTACCGACTTAAGAGCTGTCCATCGTCAGACCAGATTCCTATCACATTCCGTCCGACAACCGACAACTGACAACCGACAACCCACAACCGTAGGGAGCCGCCTTGAGTCCACTGGGGAAGCGAATAATAGTGTTGTTTATGGGATGGGTGCTGCTCGTGATGGTCGTCACGCAGGTGTACGACAACGTCACGGGCCGCAATGCGCCCCAGAACAGGGTGATTGTTGTGCCTACACCCGGCCCAACGGTCGGCCCCAACGCCGACATCACGCGCATGGCCGAGTTACAGACGTGTGTGGCGTCGGACCCCGACAACCTGGACTGCGTGCGCGAGTTGGCGGCTCTCTACTACAAGTTGGGACAATACGAGCAGGCGCAGGCCAACTACGAGCAGGCGGCGAGGCTCGCCCCCCACGACTACGACATCCTGGTGAAACTGGCGGGCACTTATATCTTCCAACTGATGTTCGAAGAGGCAGTAGACACGCTCAGAGATGCGGTGGTGCTCAAGCCGGACAGCCCGGAGATACACCTACTGCTGGGTCTTTCGTTGAGCAAGCTGGAGCCGCCCAGGCTGGAAGAGGCCAAGGCCGAGTGGCAGCAGGTGATCAAGCTGGCCCCAGGCACCGAGTGGGCTGCCCAGGCAGCGGAGCTGATCAACGCCGCGAATAGCCAGCGATAAGGCGTCGTACATGGCCGATAGCGTTGTTCCCGCTAAAGCGCCGGATCGAAATCCGGCATACATAATTGCCGCCGTGTTGTTGGCGGCCCTGTCGGTGTGCGGCATTGTGCTGTCGCGCCGGGCAGCAGTTGAATTTGAGGCCATCGCGGATACGGAGAATTTCCGTTTCGCCGTCATTGGTGACTTCGGTACTCCCGATACGGCGGCGGCTGAGGTAGCGGCCCTGGTGCGGTCGTGGGGGCCGGACCTGGTGATTACGACGGGCGACAACAACTATCCCGATGGAGCTGCTTCCACGATAGACACGAACATCGGCCAGTACTATCATTCGTTCATCTCGCCCTACAAAGGGCAGTACGGAGCCGGTGCCGACACTAACCGCTTCTTCCCATCGCTGGGCAACCACGACTGGGAGACGCCTGGGGCCGCTCCTTATCTCGACTACTTCAGCCTGCCAGGCAACGAGCGTTACTACGACTTTGTGCGCGGGCCCGTCCATTTCTTCGCGCTCGATAGCGACCCACGCGAGCCGGATGGGATTACTGCCGACTCAGTGCAGGGGCGCAGGTTCCGCCAGAGGATTGCCGCCTCGCGGTCGCCATGGCGGTTGGTCTACTTCCACCACCCGGCGTATTCGAGCGGCGACCACGGTAGTCATGCCGACATGCAGTGGCCCTTCGAAGAGTGGGGTGCTTCGCTGGTTATAGCCGGGCATGACCACGATTACGAGCGGTTATTGGTGGACGGCCTGCCGTACTTCGTGAACGGGGCGGGCGGAAGGAGCCTGTACGATTTCCATACTCCCGTGGTGGGGAGTAGAGTAAGGTACAACGCGGACCACGGCGCTATGCTCGTGGAAGCCAACGACACGACAATTACTTACAGGTTCATCAACCGCCAGGGCACGACGATTGACACTTATGCTCAGTGCTTGCCCGCCTCCGATAGTATGCCGATTCGTCCTTGTCTCGCGCCGGTGTGGGGCGGGCGCGGTAGATAGGACGGCACTTCTCAAACGAGGGGTATTTGCGGTAAAATGATTGTGAGCGCTCGCACAATGCTTGCAAGCTCTCGATTGGCGACAGCGAAGTCGCATGCCCCAGGAGGTTCCGCATGGCAACCACAACTGCCCCCGCGCCGAGCGCCGACCGGCCCGCGAAGAGTGGCTTCCAGCGTTGGATCGCGCGCAACCATTTCCTCCTACGCCGCCTCCACTCCCTATCCGGGATCGTGCCCGTGGGCGGGTTCCTCCTCTTCCACTTTTATGAGAACGGGGCGATCTTTTATGGCATGGAGGCCTATAACGAGATGGCGATTGAGGCTCGCGGTATCCGTTACCTTGAGCTTCTGGAGATAGCGATCATCTTCGTGCCGTTCCTGTACCATGCGTTGTATGGCCTGTTCATCGCGTCGTATGCGCGCAACAACACGATGTCGTACAACTACGGGCGCAACAACCTTTTCATGTGGCAGCGCTTCACCGGCATAGTGCTGGTGCTGTTCATCCTGTATCACATCTGGAGCTTCCGGTTCACCGCATTTCGGAGTACTCATTCCGATAGTGGGTCGGTGGCGTTCATCATCTCGCAGTTCCCGGTGTTCCTCTTCTATATCATCGGGGTGATCTCAGCTGCTTTCCACCTGGGGAACGGCATCTGGACGTTCCTGATCACCTGGGGTATTACTATTGGGAAGCGGTCGCAGCAGATCTCGCAGTATGTTACGACGACCATCTCGATCCTGGTCAGTTTGGTGGGGGTGGCGATAGCGGTAGCGTTTGTCGTTCAGGCAGGCGGGATGTCTTGGTGGTTCAGGTAAGTGCGAAGTGGGGAGATCTGTTGCTTAGTCAGCCGAGCAAGTTGCAAGTTGTGTAATAGAAGGGCTTTCAATTGGGTGGGTCGGCTTTGGCTTGGTCGGCATAATTTACTTGGTCGATAGAGGACGAGATATGCGCTTCGCTCAGGATGACAATGGGGACTTGGGATGACGAAGGATATAGGGGTGACATTGCATTCTCTGTAGTGAAGATATAGTGAGGAGTCGTTATGACGGGGCCTAAAGTAATCGTGGT
>JBAURA010000729.1:0-1547 GCA_049580985.1 Chloroflexia bacterium | reverse complement strand
CACAAGGGGTGCCCCTACGGCTTTTGAAAGACGCTCTAAGCTGATCAACGAAACGAGGCCGAACACCTATGTAAGACTGCTCTTACAGGGTATTCGGCCTTTAAGATTGGTTTCTCTTCAGCGTGATCGCGCTCAATAGTATTGCGTGCAATCTCCTTGCCTTACACAGGCACGTTCTCATATATACGATAGTAAATATCTATAGCGCCTTGTCAATCATTATCCACCATTTATTTACTTTCGTTTACTATCTTAACTTATTGGTGGCACTGTACTTGCATAATAAGATCAATACAGACCCACCGATACGACGTCGTTTAGGTTGCGGGCCTGTTAAAGCATGCCATTTTTGAGTGAGGAAAGGAAAATCCATTTATTATGTCTACCAGAAACCCAAATCCTCCCCTGGTCGTCTTCTCGCATTTGCGCTGGGACTTTGTCTACCAGCGCCCGCAACATCTGCTGTCGCGCTTGGCCGAGCGCCGGCGAGTAGTCTTTATCGAAGAACCGATCCACAACGAGGCCGGCCAACCCCATTGGGAGATTACCGCCCCTTCCCCGAACGTATCCGTATGTCGCCCGCATATTTCCGTGGGCGGGCCGGGCTTCAACGACGAGCAGCTACCGCTCCTCAAGAACCTCGTCGCCAACCTCTTTGACGAATTAGAGATAGGCGACTACGCGCTCTGGCTCTACACCCCTATGGCCCTGCCACTAGCCCAGTCTCTACCGCGCGAGCCATTGGCCGTCGCCTATGACTGCATGGACGAGCTGTCGGCCTTCAACTTTGCCCCACCCAGACTGATCGAGCACGAGCAGAGCCTGATGAAGTGGGCCGACGTCGTATTCACCGGCGGGCCAAGCCTCTATAGAGCCAAGAAGGGCAAACATACCAACCTTCACTGCTTCCCAAGCAGCGTCGACGTGGGCCATTTCCGCGGGGCAAAGAGCACGCCCGAAGCCGCCGACCAATCGCACTTGCCCCACCCCCGCCTCGGCTGGTTCGGCGTGATAGACGAGCGGATGGACCTTGCGATATTGGACGCGCTCGCGCAAGCGCACCCTGAGTGGCAGATCGTGATGATCGGGCCTGTGGTCAAGATAGATCCGGCCACCTTGCCCCAACACCCCAACCTTCACTACATGGGGCCGCGCCCTTATGGGGAGCTACCCTCGTACCTGGCGGGTTGGGACGTATGCATCCAGCCCTTCGCCCGCAACGAATCTACCCGCTTCATAAGCCCCACCAAGACCCTTGAGTATATGGCAGCCGACCTGCCTATCGTCAGCACGCCGATCACCGACGTAGCCGAGCCTTACAGCCACATCGTCTACCTGGGTGCCACTCTCCAGGAGTTTGTCGCCGCCTGCGAGCGGGCCATGTCCGAGACGCCGGAGCAAAAACGAACGCGCATCGAGCGCGGGAAACAGGTACTGGCAAGCACCTCATGGGACGCCACCTCCGCAGCCATCGAAGCTCTCATCCAGAAGGAGATCGCCCGGCGTGTTCCCGGTGCCGTATAACATCCAACTACTACGACCTAGAA
>JBAURA010000728.1:0-26988 GCA_049580985.1 Chloroflexia bacterium | reverse complement strand
CCCACGAGGGGTGCCCCTACACGTTTCCATTGTAAGTCGAACGATTGCGGAGTGAGAAAGTCCCGAAGGGACGGCATGATGTAGCACAAGACACAAGCCCTGTGATTAGCCCACCATCCCAGTTAGTGCGCCACCCAAGCAAAAGTCCCGTAGGGACGGTATATCGTAGCCCAGGGCGCAAGCCCTGTGGTTAGCCATGTAAAATGCTAAAGTCCCGTAGGGACGGCATAAAGGCGAAATGTTGGTACAAGTAGAATCGTCCTGCGTTCCTATCATCCCCATGGGACTTTGGCTTGGGTGGCAGACAACCTTATGAGCAGCCGAAGCTCTCTCTATCGCACCAGGAAAAAGATGATGCTCACGATGTAACCCACGAACGCCAACGGCGCGACCACCTTACCCCACCAGGGAGCGGCCACGTAGCGAGCAACCGTGCCCTGCCAGCCCTGCCGTAGCGTATAGCCCACCGATTCGCGCCCCCTGTGCAGCGTCGTCACCGTAGGCAGTATGCGAAACATCGCCAGGGCCAGGGGCTGGGCCACTATGGTGAACAATAGGACCAACGCGGCAAGGAGCCAATAGAACGCCACCAGGAAGCCCACAAGGATGAAGAAAATGATACGTATAGGTAACTCTATCTGCGGCACAGGTCCCGAAGGGAAGGGCGGCACGACCTCCATAGGCTGGCGCGCAAGGCCCGCGTCCGTCTGCACAGCCCCGAAGCTCCCCGCCCCGCACCCCGCACATTGCATCGCATGAGCAGGATTGTTGCGCCCGCAGTAAACACACTCTTTGTACGCC
The DNA here is from genome assembly GCA_049580985.1 of Chloroflexia bacterium. Classification (GTDB taxonomy): domain Bacteria; phylum Chloroflexota; class Chloroflexia; order QHBQ01; family JADMIH01; genus JADMIH01. Next base: position 26,187 of record JBAURA010000728.1, on the reverse strand, counting down.
GGGTAGGTCACGGCCATCTCACCCGTGCGGGACGCAACACAAGCAAGGTCAGCGACAGCATCAAGCCCATGAATCCCGCCAACCAGAACCCGTGCGCCAGGTTGACTATGCCGAACATAATCACATTCATGACATAAAGCGCAACAGGCAACCAGGGCCACGCCCATTCTCTCTGCCTGCTCGACAAAAAGGCCAACGGCAAATTGAATAGCGCGGCAGCCAGGAACCAGGCTACGAAGTTGCTCACTGGTATGCCATAATATGCGCCATCGCCGGGCAGCCACTGCCAGTAACCCTTGACGTGATACGCCACAGGCTCAAGCAAGAGGTCAAGGCCAACCGCCAGCAGCCCCCCCACCAACGACAGCGCGACCACGTTACCCGCGCGTGTGCGGGCCACTGGGGAGGCGCGACGCGCGGTAAAGTGCCCACCAACGATCACCGCCAGCCACGCGAACCCCATCGCCAGGGGCACACCCCCAGGCAGGTCCGGGACCAACACCCCGGTGTAACGATATGCGCCAAATGGGAAGCCTGTCAGCACGCCAACGTATTCGAGAGCCACCCCCAGGCTGAAGATCAGCACGCCCAGCAAGAAGCCCAGGCCCCCCAGGTTGGCCCACAGCCAGCCCACGCACGAAAGCCCCAACATACCGAGCAGAAGGCTGCTCATCCACTCCATCCCGAACGGCATCCAATCGAACGACAAGAGCAATATGCCGAACGGATAAACGAAGCAGTAGACCGCGAAAGGAAGCAGCGTCAGCCAGGCCGCCCCCTGGCCGAAGATGCTCGGTCCGATAGAACGGGATGGGGAGAGCTTGGAGAGCACATGAGCCAGCATCAGCCTGGCGTCGACGGGCCGCTCCCCGGTGGCTGATTAGGATTAGGCGGGTATGGAGGCGGGGGCTGGTTAGGGTAGGATGGGCCCGCGGGCGGCTGGTTCGGATAAGGTAGATAGGGAGGCGGCTGAGAGGAATAAGGAGCAGGCATGGGCTGCTGGGGATACGGAGGCGGCTTCGAAGGAGGCGCGTAAGGCAAGACTGCCTGCCGCACCATATTGAAGCACTTCTCGTGGTTGTGTGTAACCACCGGCCCCCACTGGATCGCCCGGCTGGCGATCCCCACCTCCACCAGGGTGCCGCCCCCCGGCTCCACGCTAAAATAGATAGGGTAGAAGAACCCGTAACTGAATATAGTGATAGGCGTGCTGAGAATAGCTCTGCTACCGTCGTGCGCTACTTCCTCCACCTTGTAGCCCTGGCCCGCCGCCACCCCCAACACACGGTTGATCGTATCACTATACGGGAGCGGCGCGCTGACACGCTTCAGGTTCGTGGGCTTCTCCTTAACCGCGTCCGAAGCCTTGCGCGTGGCGGCTATGAAGTAGATAGCTATCACGCCCGCGATCACCAGCAGAAAGCTCAAACAGGCGGCAATGTAAATAGCCGACGAGCCACTCATATTCATCTCGATACCTCTCCACAAAGGCTAAGCATAACGATCAAAAACGGACACGCACAAACGTGCGTGTCCGTTCACATCTGAAGGATCAACTAATCCCCTAATCCCTAACCCCTTAATCCCCCGAACTAATGGCAGCCGCAGCCACGAGCCGAGTCGGCGTCGGAGCCGGTGTCGAACGAGTGCCCACAGCCGCAGCTACGCACCGCGTTGGGGTTGAGGATGCGGAAGCCGCCTCCCATGAGGCTATCCTCGTAGTCGATCTTGGAGCCGCCCACGTACTGGGCGCTCATCTCATCGACGTAGAGCTTGATGCCCTGCACCTCGATGGTGAAATCGTCGTCGGCGGGCTGGTCCTCGAAGGCCATACCATACGACATGCCGGAGCAGCCACCCGGATAGACGAAGACGCGCAGGCCAATCTGCGGGCTTGTGCCTTCCTGCTGGCTGATAAGCTCGCGCAGTTGCTCCACAGCCGAGGGGGTCATGCTAACGAGGTCGGTGCTGAGCGTTTCGGGTTGAGTCTCAACAAGTTGCTTCTGGTCAATAGCCATCTCTGTTATATCTCCTTATCTATAAGTACGAACCGCTGTTACCTAATTCTACCAGATGAGTCAATAGGGGCACAAGTGGTGAATAGGGAATAGGGGTTAGGGAATAGGGAATAGGGATTAGAGCACATGTTCGTCTACTAATCCCTATTCCCTAACCCCTATTCCCTCTAAGCCCCATAAGCCGGCGCAAGTATCCCCGCCGTCAACACCACGTCCAGCGCCAACGTCTTATACCCCACGTCGGGGAAGTGGACGGTGACGGTGTTGTTCTCCATCGTCTGAATTGTGCCCGCGCCCCACTTCCTGTGGGTGACCGTGGAGCCTGTGTGGAACGGGGTCTCAGGCACGGGTACGGCCGGCTGCTCTACCCTGATAGAGGTATTTTCGTTCGCCTTCAAGCAGTTGTCGCACCCGCCGCAGTTGTCCACGTTGTAACTCTCTCCGAAGTATCCGAGGAGGAGCTTGCGGCGGCATTCGCGCGTGCTGGCGTAGCGCTGCATCATCTCCAGGCGGCTTTGCTCATACTGCTTGCGGGCCTGTAGCTTCTTCATATCGAGCAGAAGTCGCCTGCCGATCACGTGCAGCTTGCGGAAGTGGGCCACGTCCTGGTTGTCGCCGTTGCCTTCGACCACCGCCACGCCACCCGCCTGCTCTAGGGCTGCCAGCAGAGGCCGCACACGGGCCACCGGCAGGTTGCGGATCTTGGCTACCTCGGCAATCGGGAGGGAATTGACTTTGCCCTCTCCATTGGCGCGCTCCTTCGCCCGGAGCACCTTCCTTATCTCGTCCCAGAAGTCGCGGAGGCTGGCCTCCGAAGGCACGCTACCCCCGATAAAGAAGTTCTGGATGTTGCGGTCGCGTGGATCGTAGATGAGGATCGCCTTGGCGGGGAGGCCATCGCGCCCTGCCCTACCCGCCTCCTGGTAATAAGCTTCCAGCGAGGCCGGCAGGTCATAGTGCACCACGTAGCGGAGGTTAGGCTTGTTGATACCCATGCCGAAGGCGGTAGTGGCGACCACCACGGGGGTGATCTCGTCCATCCACGCCTGCTGCACCTTATCCCGGTCGCTCTTGCGCATCTGCCCATGATAGAAGGCGGCTTTCAATCCCGCCTCGTTCAGCAGGGCCGACACGCGGCGAGCTTCGGCGGTAGTAGCCACGTACACCAGCCCCGACCCGTCCAGCGTGGCGTCCAGGTATTCGATCTTGTCCGCCAGGTCGCGGTCTATAGCCGCCGGCAATTCACGGCGGGTAGCCGTCGTGGAGGTCATATATCCGCCCGCTTCCCCTGCTTTGCCCGAAGAGGCTTTGCCGAACAACCTGAGCAGTTGCCAGTCCTTCTCCCGGTCGGTAGAGGCCGACAGCACGTCGAACACCAGGTTGGGGCGGTCGAAGCCGTGGATAATCACCAACGGATCGATCAGGCCCAGGTTGGACTGAATATCGGTGCGCACCTGCGGGGTGGCCGTAGCGGTGAGCGCCAGGATGGGCGGGCGCTTGGAGGCGCGGATCGCCTTATCCAGCATCAGGTATGCGGGGCGGAAGTCGTAGCCCCATTCGGAGATACAGTGCGCCTCGTCCACCACAAAGAGGCAGACGTTGGTCCTCTCAAGGTGCTCCAAAAATTCCGGGTCGGAACAACGCTCCGGGGTCACGTACAGGAGTTTTTCGTCGCCCCCTGCCAGGTCGCTCAGGTGGTCGTTCACCTCTTGCTCGGTGAGGGTCGAGTTGATGGCCGATACTCCCTCGATACTCCTGCTCTGGAGGTCCACCACCTGGTCGCGCATGAGGGCGATCAGGGGCGACACGATGATAGCCGTGCCGGGGAGAGAGAGCGCGGCAAGCTGGTATGTCAGCGATTTGCCCGCGCCGGTCGGAAACACGGCGAGCACGTCGTTGCCTTTGATAAGGTGCTCAAGCACCTCCCGCTGGCCTGGCCGGAACTCGGTGTATCCGAAATATTCATATAATGCCCGATCTAAAGTGTCGGTCTGCTTGGTACTCATATTGGTACTCATAAGTGTTGCTGTCATGTGAAAGGTCCTTATGCCTTTTGTTAACTATTATTTACCAATTGTATTAGATGCTTACCTCAGCGCTTGGAGAGCTAAGGCGAACGCACCCCCCATAATAAATAGGGCGGCATATGAGGAGAGCGTTCTATGTATTAGAACGTACGAAACATCGTGCGGTTGTTAGCACCGCCGGTATGTAGAGCGCCTCACCATGCGGAAAAGCGGCTCCTATTCATACAGTTAAGACTTCCCCCTTATTCCCTATTTAATTCTACCAGTTAAGCAAGCCGCGTGCCAATGGTACTTTAGTGTGATCTTTTTGCTAAGGAGTTAGTCCGAGCCATCATCGTGTATTGCGTATTGCTTAGGTTTGCAAGAAGCATAGAATACGGAGTACGCAGTACGCAATAGCGCCTGCATCCGCCTCTCCCCTGCCTCCATGATATAATACACCATATGATTGGGGAGACAGACCACTATCCACAAAGCGAGCTGACTACGCGGCCCGCGGGAAGCTTAAACGGCAGGGCACAACCGCGGCTCCCGGAATACGTGGCTGCCCCAGAGCCTGAATCTACGGGCGGAGCTTTGGAGGCTCCCGCGCATGTATTAGCCCTGGAAGCGGTAAGCAAACGCTTCAAAGATATATACGCGGTACGTAACATCTCCGTTACAGTACGGCCTGGGGAAGTGTTTGGATTGCTTGGCCCCACGGGTGCCGGCAAATCGACCCTGCTTAAAATGGTGCTCGGTTTCGTGAGGCCTGACGAGGGCACGGTGTCCGTGTTCGGGGCGCAGGATCAGGCCGGCATGTCGCAGTCGCGCGACAAGATCGGCTACCTGCCGGAGCACCCCCACTTCCACCCGAACTTCACCGGCTGGGAGTACCTGCGCTTTCAGGCCAGGCTTGGTGGCCTCACGCGGCGTAACGCGCGCGCCTCGGCAGAGCGCGCGGTCGAGACGGTGGCGGCCCAGGCCTGGATCAGGCGGCGGATCGGCTACTATACGCCGGAGATGCTGCACAGGCTGGGGCTGGCGGTGGCCCTGGTGGGCGCTGGGTCCGGCTACCCTGAGTTGCTGGTGCTCGACGAGCCGTCGTCTCACCTGGAGCGCGGCGGGCAGATGGCTGTGCGCGACATTCTGATGGAATGCAGGCGGCGCGGCTCCGCGATCCTGCTGGCCTCCCACCGCGTAACCGAGGTGGAGCGCGTGTGCGACACGGTGGGCGTGCTCAAAGCCGGTAAGCTGGTATTACAAACGGCGGTGGAGAACAAAGCGCGCACCATCATCGTAGCCGTCTCAAAAGAGTACGGAGAGGAGCGCTTTGCCGGCCTGCTACACGATCTGAAGTCCCTGCACCCACAGATCACCATCACCGGCGGGCATCTGCCCACCGCTCCCCTTATCGTGAGCCTCCCCACCGGCGAGTCTATACCAAACGCGCAGGGGCTTAAAGCCTCCGCGCTGAAGATGCTGGTGGACGCGGGCTGGGACGTGATCTCGGTGTACGTCGAGCGGCGGGACCTGGAGAGCATCTACGCCCAAACGCTGTCGCCGGTAGCCCAGGCCCAGACCGGCCTCACAATAACCGGGCCGCTCATTACAGGCCCCCTGGGCACGCCGGAGCAGAACGGCGGCGCGATGACCGGGCCACTCGACACCCGGTTCACCAGGCCCCTGCCATCGCCGGCTGATGGAGGGGCGCAATCCAATGGGCGCGAGACCCCTGAATAGATCCCTGGAGGGGAGAAGCGCGGAGGGCATTACCGAGAGCGCCTTCAAGCGCCCCCTCTACGTTCCCAACCGGCTGCGCGGCGCGTCCGTATTCTCGACGCTGATCGTCTTCCTGCTGCGCGATTTCGCCCGCGGCCCCTGGCTGTGGCTCAACCTGCTGGGCGTCGGCCTCACCCACCTCATCTTCTTCGGCAACGCGCCCAACCGCGCGGCCTTCTTCGCCACCACCTATATCACGACTCTGGTGCTGGCCGTGCTCACCACCGGCAGCATATTTTCGCGCGCCAACCACGCGCATACGTACCCAATCCTGGCACGGCGGGTAAGCAAGACCACCTACGTGGCGGCGGGGATGCTGGCGTCGGGCTTCGTCGGTATCCTGGCGTATGGGCTGGCGGCCCTCCTCGTGTTCCTCAGGTATGGGGTGTTCGTGCCCCAGGGATCGGCCCCGCCCGAGTGGCTGAACCCCGGCACCCTGGCGACCGGCAGCCTGCCCGTGGCGGTGGGGGTGGCCTGTGTAGTGGCGCTGATGACGCTGGTCGCCAATTTCGTGTCGCCCTTCGGCGTGAGGCTGCTGGTGCTCGGCGTGATCGCGCTGGGCGTCATGGCCTTCGACCCGCGCAGCTTCCCAATCGAGAACTTGAGGCCCTTCATCCAGGTGATGCCTCCCCTCCTGGCTCCCCTGGTAGGCGCCCTCCGCTTCGCCACCGACGCCCAACCCGATTCGGTAGCCCGCGCCTCCCTGCTCCTCGTAGCCGGCTACGCCACCACCATAATCGGCCTCGTCTGGTGGCTCTCGGCCCGCCGCGAAGTAGTAATCGAGTAATACGTAATACGTAATACATATTACGTGATGCGTCATGCGTCTTTTACGTTTTACGTTTTACGTTTTACGCTCCCACCGTCCTTCGTCCTTCGTCCTCACGCATAACCACCATGCCCCGCCCATTCGTATTCATCAACTCAGCCATCACCATAGACGGCAAGCTAGACACCATCGAGCGCCTTGGGGCCGCCATCTCCTCCCAGGCCGACAAGGAGAGGGTGGATCGCCTGCGCGCCGAGAGCGACGCCATCATGGTGGGCGGCCACACCCTCCTGGGCGAAGACCCCAGCCTGACCGTGAAGTCACAGGATCTGCGGGCCTGGCGGCGCTCGCAGGCGCTACCGGAAAACCCGATCAAGGTCGGCATTGTGAGCAAAATACAAGACCCACAGGCAGGGCCGAGCATAGCCAGCGGCGGCAAATTCCTCACCGCAGGCCCTGCCCGCGTAGTCATCTTCACCACCGAACAGACCCAACCGGAGCAAATAGAGCGCCTCGAGAGGCAGGGCGCGGAAGTATACATCTCGGGAGAGAAAAGAGTTGACCTGGAGGAAGTCTTGCGCATACTCCACCAGATAGGGGTGAAGCGCCTCATGGTAGAAGGCGGCGGCACGCTAAATGCTGAGCTCCTACGTCTAAGATTAGTGGATGAACTCTACCTCTACATGGCGCCCCTGGTCTTCGGTGGCGCGACCGCGCCCACGCTTGCCGACGGGCCTGGGCTGACCGGTCAGGAGATTGTAAAACTGCAACTGAAGAGCGTAGAGCAAACTGAAGAAGGCGGCCTGATACTACAATATTCGGTAAAAAGATGACAATTAGAAAGGATATAACATGTCTGGAACACACCTACCAATAAAAGAACTGCTTGATGAAAATAAAGACCACGATTGCCCCGGCGTGGGGCCGGACCACGTTTGCGTCAGGATCGCGTCTATCGCCGACCTCCCTTCACGCTTCGGCGAGTTCCATGCCGTAGCCTTCTGGAACAAACAGGACAACAAAGAGCACGTCGCTTTCGTCAAGGGCGATCCCACCGGGGAGCAGGATGTACCCGTGCGGGTACATTCGGAATGTCTCACGGGCGACGCCATCGGCTCACTGAGGTGCGACTGCCGCGACCAGCTTGAGTCGGCGTTGAGACTCATAGGCGGCAGAGAGACCGGTATACTCCTCTACATGCGGCAAGAAGGACGAGGCATCGGGCTGGTGAACAAGCTGCGTGCATACGGACTGCAAGACTACGGCTACGACACGGTAGAGGCCAACCTGGCCCTCGGGTTCCAGGACGACGAGCGCGAATACAGCGCAGCCGCCCATATGCTCCACTCCCTGAAGGTGAAGTCTATCAAGCTGATCACAAACAACCCACGCAAGATCGCGGCGCTCACCTCGCTTGGGATTACCGTTTCGGGACGTATCCCGTTGGTAATCCCGCCTAACCCTTTCAACCAGTTCTATTTGCAAACCAAAGCCCGCAGGTCGGGCCATCTGATCGATTTCCAGGGCATCGAGCGTCCCCAGGAGCAAATGGATATGCCCATTGTTGCAGGCATGACCGGCGAGCAGGTCGAGGCGTTGGAAAGCACCATGCTGCAATAGGAGACCCCGATGATTCAGCAAGATAGAGTGGCCGTCATCACGGGCGCGACAGGCGGCCTGGGATCGGTGCTGGCCCGCGCCCTCGCACGTGAAGGGGTGCGCCTTGCCCTCCTGAGCACCAGCAATGAGAAGCTACAGCGTCTCGCGGCAGAACTGGATCTCCCCCCGGATCGAGTGCTGACAGGCGCGTTCGACTTGACAACGGCGGACGGCGCGCGCCAGGCCGCCAACACCGTAACCGAAAAATACGGCAAGATCGACATGCTGTTACATGTGGTCGGCGGCTGGACCGGCGGCAAGCGCGTCACCGGCATACCCGCCGAAGAGGTGTCGAACATGCTCAACCAGCACCTGTGGAGCACGTTCCACCTGGCGCAAGCCTTCCTGCCCCACCTGGAAGCCAACGGCTGGGGCCGTATAGTCGTGGTATCGTCCCCTCTCGCCTCTAACCCACCCCCTGAGCTATCGGCCTACGTCGTCGGCAAAGCAGCTCAGGAAGCCCTGGTCCTATCAATCGCCGCCGAGTGGGCGCGCTCCGGCGTTACAGCCAATATCCTCCAGGTCCGCACCATAGACGCCACCCACGAGCGTGACCGCGAGCCTTCGCCCAAGAACGCCTCCTGGACGACTCCTGAGGAGATAACAGCAGCGATCCTCTACCTCTGCTCGGACGAAGCGCACGTGGTGAACGGCGCGCACATCCCCCTGTACGGCCACACGTAGAACCTCTTACGTTACCCAACCACCTGTAGGGGCGAGGCATGCCACGCCCTGGTCGGCTCACGAACCGGTTTCTGAAATGCCCTCTAAATTTACACCCCCGTAGCCGCCCGCACGCCGGGCCGCACCAGCTCTAGAAAATACGCGTCCAGCTCCTCCGGCGACTCCATCATCTCCCGGTCAAGCCACCACTGGAACAGCGTCAGCAACACCCCCGCCACGTACTGCGCCACCACCGGCAGCGGCACCGTGGGCGTCGTCCCTGCCGGCAGCCGCCTCCCCAGGCGTGCCTCCACATACTCGCTCAGATGGGTCTGCATCGGCTTCAGCACAGCCTCCATCGCCCGCCCACGCACCAGCGCCCGGTAGACAGCCGGGCTATCCCGCACGTGACGCAACAGCTCAAGGCTGGGGATAATGCGATTACCGCCGCCCCCTCCCGCCTCCTGGTCCATATGCCCGCCCAGGCTCGCTACCAGTTCCGCCACATGGTCCTGCCGCAGATCGTCCTTGTCCAGGTAGTGCGCGTAAAAGGTAGATCTCCCCACGTTCGCGCGGTCGATGATCTCCTGCACCGTGATCGTGTCGTATCGCTTCTCCAGCATCAACGCCATAAACGCCTCGATCAACATCCGCCGCGTACGCCGCGACCGCCTGTCGTCGCGCCTCACCTCCCGGCTGGCCTCTCCCGGCATTCTCACACCTCCCTCCATATTCCCGTACAATCCGCCCCATTTGTCCGTTACTGCACACTCGCGCCCAACTGAGCATTGACCCATACCGATCTGCGGTGCTATTGTAGCATTATGAAACAAATCGTACAATATCATACATTATGTTCCAAACCGATGGATTGATGCAGGACCTCCCTGCCACATGTGTCCTCTGTGCGGCGTGGGTGCCTCCCCAACTTCCCTACATCCTCGCAAGCTCATAAGCCCCAGGGGATGCAGGGGTCGCCCTGCCGGGGGTTTGAGGATGTCCCCAACTTCCCATACTTCTTACTTACTCCCCTTTCCCCACGCAGTGGGGAGAGGGGCTGGGGGTGAGGGGTCTTCCCTTAAGTGCCAACCATCCAGGCTTTGAATAGCCATGCATAATGTCTGACAAATAAGGAGGTCTATATGGATACCCTACACAAGCATGAACAAGGACACACCCAGGATCACGGACATGAACATAAACAACATCCTCAACACGGGCACGGACACGCGCATCCGCATAAGCAAACGGAGCCTCCACCCACCGAAGGCCTGCTGATCCGCCAGGCGCGCTTCTACGATCTACGCGTCGGCCTTATGCTACTGGGCACCACCCGGCTGCTGCGCTCGCTCCCACTCGACCTGGCCGTGCTCCAACCTGGCGAGCGTGTGCTCGACGTAGGCTGCGGCACCGGAGGGCTGGCGATGGGCGCGGCCCGGCAAGTTGGCCCCACCGGCACCGTCTGGGGCATAGACGCGGCCCCTGAGATGATCGCCGAGGCTCGCCGCAAAGCTCAACGCTCAGGGCACGCCGTCCAGTTCCAGGTGCAACCGGTGGAGGCGATGAGCTTCCCCAACGATTCGTTCGACGTGGTGTTCAGCAGCTTGATGATGCACCATCTGCCAGTCGACTTGCGCCGCCGTGCCCTGGCCGAGATCCGGCGCGTGCTGCGACCAGGCGGGCGGATCGTGATCATAGACTTGCAACCCATATCCAGGCCCCTACGCCCTTGGGAGCCGGGCTGGCTTCTCACCCGCCTACACAAGCTGCACACCCACCCCGAAGCCGGCGTCCGCGCCAATGGCGCGCCCCTCTCGAACCTCCTACGCGAAGCCGGCTTCACCGACATCGACAACGGCCCCACCCGCTACCCCTGGATCGGCTACGCACGCGGCACCAACACACTATAAGGACAAACCTCCAATAAATCTCAAATTGCCCAAAAAAACTACCCAAATGGGGGTATTATTAACAGCACATATGTGCTATAATCTAAGAGAAGGAACTTTCGCGTTCTTCGCCATCCTTCGTATCTTCGTGTACCAAAAAACCTTTGTGCTCTCTCTGTATCCTCCGTCTCTTTGTGGTTCAAAACAAAACTCGCCACTCATCCCTTGCACTTTCCAACAGTTATGCTATAATCATCCGCAGCCTGCCCACTTTACTAGTGGCGGGTAGGCGTTAACGCGCCAATGGAGGAGCGTTCTGAATCGTAATCAGTTTGAAAGGAGCAAAGGTTTGAAAAACGCCAAGCGTGTCATCACCACCGCCCTGATGGCCTCCCTGGTCCTCCCAGCGGTGTCCTTCTACGGCTCCAGACCTGCTGCTGCCGCCGATTTTGCCGACCCCGCGTTCCAGTCCACCTGGAATCGCACCGACAAGCTCGTCGCCGACAAGCAGGTTGTCCGTTCCTGGTACTGGGGTCCCGTTCCGGGCGAAACCAAAATGGAATCGTACGCCGAAGGCCAGGGCGGCCAGAGAAAGGTGCAATACTTCGACAAGTCCCGCATGGAAATCAACGACCCAGGCGGCGACAAGGAATCTCCTTTCTACGTCACCAACGGCCTCCTCACAGTCGAGCTAATCTCAGGCAAGATGCAGACCGGCAACAACCGCTACGAGACGCGCTACCCGGCCAACATCCCCCTCGCCTCCGATAACGACGATGCCGACGCCCCTACCTATGCTTCCTTCTCCCTCATCGCCAACAGCCCCCTGGGCGACCACCCCTTCACCGACCTCACCGGCGGCAACGTCACCCAGGTCGTCAACAAGGCCGGTATCGTCTCTCGCAGCACCAACTTCGATAAGTACGGCATCAAGTATGGCTTCCACAACGCCGAGACCAAGCACAACATCGCCGGCGTCTTCTGGGACTTCCTCAACGCCTCCGGCCCAGTGCTCGGCGCTGACGGCAAGACCACCGACTCCAAGCTCTCCGACCCCTGGTTCTACACCACCGGCTTCGCCATCTCCGAGCCTGTGTGGGCCAACGTCAAGATCGCCGGCAAGCGTGAAGACGTCCTCATCCAGCTCTTCGAGCGCCGCGTCCTCACCTACATCCCCAGCTACGCCCCTGAATGGCGCGTCCAGATGGGCAACATCGGCGCTCACTACTACGACTGGCGCTACAAAGAAGCCGGCCAGCGCATCTTCCCCGACGCCAATATCACCCCCGTCAAGCCAGCGCCGGGCGAGCTAGGCTCCAAAGAGAACCCCATCAAGATGGCCTTCGTGCCCTCCTCCAACAGCAACGCCATCCTCGCCAACGGCACGCCCCTCGGCGTGAAGCTCGGCCAGGTCACCGGCTATGAGTTCAAAGTCTCGGTGCCCACCTCCTACGCCGCCGTCATCGAGGCCATGGGCTCCAACAACGTAGACGTAGCCTGGCTCGCGCCCTTCTCCTATGCCCTCGCCAACCAGAAGTACGGCGCGCAGGTGATCCTCGGCACCGTTCGCCAGGGCCAGATTACCTACCCCTCCGTCTTCATCACCGCCGACCCCAATATCAAGACCCTGGCCGATTTCAAAGGCAAGAAGTTCGCCTTCGTAGACCCGGCCTCCGCCTCCGGCTACCTCTACCCGGTGGCCGCTCTCAAGACCGCCGGCCTCGTCGCGGACTCCCCACCTAAACTCGAAGCCTTCTTCGGTAGCGGCAACGTCGTCTTCGCGGGCGGCCACGACAAGGTGGTCACCGCAGTCTACAACGGCCAGGTAGCGGGCGGCGCTATCTTCGGCGGCCCTCTCAATAAGCTCACCGGCCAGCCCACGGATGCCCGCTCGACCATAGCCGCCGCCAACCCCGACGTCTACTCCAAGGTGCGCATCGTAGGCGAGACCCAGCAGATCCCCAACGACACCGTATCCGTCCGCAAGGGTCTCACCCCCGAGATGACCAAGCAGATCCAGGGTGGACTCCTCAAGCTCACCCTCGACCAGTCGGCTCGCCAGTTGATGTTCGCCCTCTACTCCATCGATGACCTGGTACCCGTCACCGACTCCTTCTACGATCCTCTTCGCCAGGTAGCCGAGGACGCGGGCATCACCAACTTTGAAACCCTCTTCCCCACCCCCACCCCCAGACCCGCTCCCACCGCCACACCCTAGAGGTTAGCCACGCTAAATACGAAAGAGATGAGCCATCCCCACCAGGATGGCTCATCTCTTCCTTACACCAACATTGGATCCTCAACTAGCGCCCGGCATACATCTTGCACGCGATCCTTCATCTACTCATCATATTAGAGAGGAGACATACAATGGCAAGAGCAGATAGAAGCGCACAAGTAGAATGGAAAGGCAACCTGCAACAGGGCAGCGGCAAAATAACAAGCACAGGCAGCGGAGCGTTCGGTGTGCTCCCCGTCACCTGGGCCGCTCGCACCGAAAGCTCAGACGGCAAGACCAGCCCCGAAGAACTGCTAGCCATGTCCCAGGCATCCTGCTACGCGATGCAGTTCTCAAGCGTCCTCGCCAAAGCCGGCCACGCGCCCGAAGAGCTCAACGTCAGTGCGGTCGCCACCTTTGACCCGCCCAAAATCACCACCATGAAAATCGAGGTCAAAGGCAAAGTCCCCGACCTCGATCAAGCCGAATTCGAGCGCCTGGCAGCCCAGGCCGAGCAGCTCTGCCCCGTCGCCAACGCCATCCGCAACAACGTAGACATCCAGCTAACAGCCCATCTGCTCGATTGAAGCGCATTCAAACGTAGATGTAGAGGCGAGGCATGCCTCACTCTGCTCTATTTGAGCAACAATGCTCAATTATCCGAGTGTGCTATACTCGTAACATACTGTCTTTCAGAGATTGCCTGATGCCAACGAAAGATATCCACCATGATGCCGTCAAGAATGCCTTGATTGCCGATGGCTGGACTATCACGCATGACCCGTTGACAATAAAGTTCGGGCAGAGCAACCTATTCGTGGACCTGGGTGCTGAACGTCTTCTGGCAGCGGAAAAGGCACAGGTCAAAATTGCCGTTGAAGTTTAGAGCTTTCTGAGTCCCGCTCGTCTGAACGATCTGGAGCGAGCTTTAGGACAATTCATTCTCTATCACGATTTGCTAGAAATCAATGAGCCTGAGCGCATCTTTTCGTGGCAATGCCATCTTCGTCCGCAGTAGTATAATTGAAGAACCTATAGGTCGGCTTCTCATTCAGAAAGGACGCCTTCGTATTTTGGTGTTCGATCCCGTTGTCGAAGAGGTAGTACAGTGGATACCCACGCCGCCTTCCGAAAAATCATAGAGCGTGTTCTGTGTGAATACGTTGACTTCGCTAGTCCTTACGGCCAGATCCAAACCGTACCTGTATTTGACCGCACACGGGATCATTACCTGTTACTCTCTGTTGGCTGGGACAGCAAAGGGGACTATGTTCATGGTTGCGTAGTCCACATAGAGCTAGTAGGCGATAAATGCTGGGTACAGTACGATGGCACGGAAGACGGAATAACTTACGACCTGGAACGAGCAGGCATTCCCAAAGAGCATATTGTACTCGGTTTCCAACCCCCCTACATCCGCCCCCACACAGGCTACGCGGTAGCCTGACAACAACCGACAACCGACAACTGCCTACCGTCTCCCAGCGACCGGCTCCGTCCACTTCCCGTGTGTCTTGATAATGTCGATCAGCCGGTCCACCGCCTGCCCCGCCGGCACGCCCTTCTCCACGCACTCCTTGCCCACGAACAGGTTCACCTTGTCCGGCGCGCCGCCCATATACCCGAAGTCCGCGTCCGCAAGCTCGCCCAGCCCGTTCACGATACACCCCATCACCGCGATCTTCACGCCCCGCAGGTGCCCCGTCGCCTCCTTGATCCTCTCCGTCGTCTCTTGCAAATCGAATAGCGTACGCCCACACGACGGGCACGCCACGAATTCGGCCTTCACTGTCCGCGCCCCCGCCGCCTGCAACACATTGAACGCCAGCGCCACCCGCTCGTCCACCGTGCCGCTCCCGTTCACCTCCACACTGTTGCCTATCCCATCGCACAGCAACGACCCCAACCCAATCGAAGGACCTATAAGCCACGTATCTATGCTTTCGACATATCTAAACGGTTCTCCAAAGCTTTCGGTGTCGGCATTCAGATGGATGGGGTACTTACGCCCCAACTCAACCAATCTGCTGGAAAGCAACCTGTACGCCCTGACCAGATACGAGGGCGTGCATTCAGCCGCTCGCAACGAAAGCACCAACCCCCTGTGGCCCAATCCATGCGCGCGCCTTGCCAGTACCAGCACATCATCCACGCACAGATACTTGTCACCCTCCATAACACTTTGGAAGCTCTCAAAATAGATAGGTATATCGAGACCTTCAAGCCACAGAGGCACTTTAGCCGAGATCGCCGCTTGCACGCACTCATCAAAGGCGGTCCAATCCATCTCCTCTTCGAGCGAACGCCTGAGCACTATGCCGCCTATCCCACCCAACCGCGCCGCAACCCTGGCTGCCCCCCTGTAATCCTCTCCCGCATAAACGAGCAGGCCGAGCGACGACTTGCCCGCGCTCGCATCTTCCTCCTCGCTACGACGGCGTAACTCAGCCGCCAGAGGCTCTATCACCTCCAAACCCGACAGAGGCACTCTAATCAGGTCGGGACGAATCGCGTTCTGCCCCTTGCGCTTCGCCAGGTCGGCCACTGCTTTGAACAGGTCGCCGTCAGGCCAGTTCTTAGGCTGCCCAACATCCGCAACCACTGTCACCGGCTGCATCCCCCCCACCTTCACCGCCCCACTAGCCACCTCATAAGTAGGCCGAGGCACATAATGGTACGGGTCCCGCAAATCCGGCAACGCAACCCCATCGCGCTCGGCCCCAGTAATTCGTAATTCGTAATTCGTAATTCCCTTGATCATTCGTCCTTCATCCTTCGTCACCACTGGCATCTCGTTGTACGGCTTCACCAGCGCGAACGCCACCGGGATCTCATACTCCGGGTCCTCCGTCAGCGATACCCTCACCGTATCCCCCAACCCATCGTCCAGCAGCGCCCCGATCCCCGCCGCAGACTTGATCCTCCCGTCCTCGGCGTTCCCAGCCTCCGTCACCCCCAAGTGCAGCGGATAGTCCCACCCCCGCGCGTCCATCCGCGCCACCAGCAGCCTGTAAGCCGCGATCATCACCTTAGGGTTGCTCGCCTTCATCGAGAAGATCACGTCGTGGTAGTCGTACTTGCGGCATATCTCCATGAACTCCAGCGCCGACTCCACCATCCCCTCCGGCGTATCCCCAAACCTGTTCATGATCCGGTCGGACAGCGACCCGTGGTTCGTCCCGATCCGCATCGAGATCCCGCGCTCCTGGCACCTCAAAATCACCGGCCTGAACTTCTCATCAATCCGCGCCAGCTCGGCGGCATACTGCTCGTCCGAATACTCACGCACATTCCACCGCTTCTCATCCGCGAAGTTGCCCGGATTGATCCTTACCTTGTCGGCATATAGTGCCGCCTCCATAGCCGCCCCCGGGCTGAAATGTATATCGGCCACCAGCGGCACGTCGATCCCCATCTCCACCAGCCGCCTCTTCACCTCGCCCAAAGCCCGCGCGTCAGCCGAAGTAGGCGTAGTGATCCTCACGATCTCACACCCCACGTCCACCAGCCGCAGCGTCTGCGCCAGCGTCGCCTCCACATCCTTAGTAGGCGTGGTAGTCATGCTTTGCACCCGGATCGGGTTATCCCCCCCCACACCCACGCTGCCCACCATCACCTCGCGCGTCTTCCGACGCGTGTAAGCAAACGGATCGCTCACATACGGCAGCCTCACCGACCCACCCACCGAACCAATACTCAATGTTGTACTCAATCTCTTATTCCCCTGCTGGCCTCAAGCCAACAAATATCCTTTATTCGATGTATATGAGAATAGCTTCCTATATATTATACGACTCAGCAAGCACTCAGGGTTAAATCGTATGGGCACCCCTTGTGGGTGCCCTCTTCACCAACCCCGATCATAAATACAACAAGCACCCCCAGTGATATCCCTATCCCTCACCCCTACACTCAGGACAAACCCCAAACAACGCAAAATGGTCCAAGTTCGTAGTAAATCCATACCTTTCCATCAAGTTCGTCCGCAACGGCTCCAACAGCTCATCCTCTACCTCGATCCGCGTATGGCAGATCTCGCAAATCAAATGGTGGTGAGGCTTCCCCAACAGCTCATATTCGAGCCTGCCACTCCCCAGGTCCGTCACAGCCACCATCCCAAGCGCGCTCAACAGCTCAAGGGTCCGGTACACCGTAGTCTTATTAGTCGAAGGGTGATGCGCCTTCACCTCCGCCAGTATCTCCTCGCCCGTAACATGCCCACCATAGCGGGCAAGCACCTCCACCACCATCAGCCTGCGCGGCGTCAGCCGGTAGCCCCTGGCCCTCAATTCCCTATCAACTTCGGTAGTCTTGCCTTGTGCCCCTGGACTCATCTCGTGCAGCCTCTGTGTAAGTATACCAAAGCTGTCAGCAGTGTCTTGTATCGGGAAATAAGATAGCCCAACCTGCTACCTTTCTCCGCCATACTGTGCAGTTGTGTGCTACAAATGTACCCTCGATTACTTGTTTCCTCCGTTCCGAATCATGTTTATGCATTGTATTCTTGAAGTTGACTAGCACCATCCATTGACATCACACTCACTTTCGTATATGATGTTCGGTGCCAGCTTCTTGTACAATGTTGGACCCCTTTATACCCTTCATTGTTTTCAGTAATCTACAACGCAACTACGGAGATGGGATTTGGCGTTGTGCGGCCACTGAAAGAGTGCAGGGATGGCAAGCGCGAGCACATATTTCCGGAGAGTGTAGTAGATAGGTTTATGCTACCGCTTTTCTGTCATCCTCTCATCTAACCTATCATACTCCCACTGATATATTAATCTAGATCAAGCAGTTGGCTACAATATTTCGTGTGGCTGTTGAAGTTCATTCTGGCCTTCCCAATCCGAAATAGACCCACGAAGTCGAAGGTCGAGAACAGTATTCGATCAGTCACACCGGCTGTGCTCTTGGCCGGATAATGCCACTTCCCTACCCATCAACTCTCCGGCCCCTACAGTATTTTATTGGCCTAACGGTTTGGAAGGAATAACGATACAGTCAAACCCATTCAGGTGTACGTCGCTACATGTCCCTCTAGACTGGATTCATAAGTCAGGAGGTATCCTATGAAAGTAGAACATCTGGCAATTGATGGATCTCTAGTAACGGTTGAAGCGAACGCTGATCTGGCCACGCAAGCCTCGGCGACTGGCTGGGTTATCGTGCCATCCCTTATGCGCGCGCACCCATTCGCCATCTATCCCCCAGGCTATAGCGCCGCCGTTGAGAAAGCAACACGCCGTAATCCTGGAATTACCAATCGATCTGTAGAGGATTACGATCTCAAGGGGGGGAAGCTTCGCGTCGCCGAAGTCACTCTGCCAACGGCAACCGGCGGCACCAGAGAGCTAACCGTGGGAGCCTGGGAAGGCAAGACCGGCTGCATCACCACGTCTTTCGTCGGCAAGGAGCGAGAGCGACTCGTTGAAGCTTTCGATTCGCTCGAATTCAGTGAGCGCTCAGGTGGCGTTGTGATCGACTCCCCTATCACACCCTTGCCAAGAGAACCCGAAGTAATCAAGGAGATCCCGAAACTAGGCGTGCTAAGCATCCGACCCGCAATCCCAAGCACACTTGAAGAAATCCCAACCTCAAGGGGGCGCGTCACGAACCGGGGCGAGCTATTTCGAATTCGGGAGACCAGTAACGCCTTGATATATGTTAGTTCTACATCCGTCGTGAGGATAACTCCCCTCGACGAAGCCGACTCGCGAGAGATGGTGGCAATAGCGCAGGATTTGCGCATAGAATGGTTGCCCAGAGGTAACCGGAGGTAACCGTTGGTGACCTTTGCTTACTACCTCAGTCTCGCTTATGTGGCAGCCACGCTCTTAACCAGCGGCATCGGCCATGTGTTGGGGTTCGCTCGTTTCCGAGCGCTCGTGGGATCCCACGGCATCATCCCGGCCCGGTTCGCCACGTTGGTGTTGATTATTGCCGCTACTTTCGAAGTAGCAGCCGGTAGTACAGCCGTGGCCATGCTGCTGAATACAGAGATAGCGCCATTTGCGCCCCTGCTCTTTGCTATCGTCGCTGCCCTGGCGTGCGCCTTCGCGTTGTACATCCGTTTACTGCTCCGGCGGCCAGTCGGCGTTACCTCGTGTGGCTGCTCGCCTTTTGCAGGCCCACTGACGCCGATGTCTATCGTTCCAGCCGCTGCGCTTCTGCTGATGTCGGCTCTTGGCTTAGTAGTCACTGGCCTCGGCTTCAGTAGTTCCTTGAACATCGGCTATGAACTGCTGGGTTTCGCTATCGTCTTGCCCCTTGCCTGGGGTATCTCACTCAGTATGGTGGTCTTCTTGCTCCCTGCCACCCTGCTGGGGCCTACCGCAGCGAAGGGGTCGTGACAATGTTTGACACTCTGCTAGACTTACGATCAAGCTTCGTTTTAGCCGCTCTCGTCGTCACCTGGATCGCGGTGCTCATCCTGTTGCTGGTTATTGGGAATCTGCACGCGCGGCTTTACCGGCTCGAACAAGGCGCTGACTCAAGAGAAGATAAGCCCGTTCCCTACGCTCACCTGATCGGCAGACAGTTGCAGGGGGTACTTGGCGACTCCCTTTCAGCGCCGCGTGTTCTCGTCCTCCTCTCTTCAAACTGCGCTTCATGCAGACACGTGCTGGAAGAGTTGCAATTGTCACCATCGAAAACCCCTCTTGCGTTGGCCTGGATTGACCGCTCGCCCTCGCCATCACCGACCATACCTTCTCACGCAATCGTCCTTGACACAGGGCCAAAGATCAGCAGCGAGCTAGGGATTCGTGTCACACCTTTTGCGATCGTCACCAACGAAGACGGCAGAGTCCTCAAAGCATCACCTATCAACTCGTTGAGTACGCTTAGTAATCTATGGACAGCTGCATAGACAATTATCCATCTATTCTCATCTCTTATCACCGGATAAAAGGAGGATCACCATGGACTTTGATATCGAGGATATTCCAACCATAGAGGATGCTAGAAGGTTGGGCCGGCGCTCCAGCAGCGGCTCCGAGGTTGCGGAAGCTTACCCGGACCATCCAAAACGGCGGGGCAACGTCCTCAGTCAAATCGCGGTCCCTATGGGTTTACAACTTGCGAACCGCTTCCAGTCGCTAGCTGTCGCGGGCGGATCAGCCCGAGTCGATATGGCTGCTCTCCAGGGCGTCGCGCGTGCAGCAAGTTATACAACTTACTACGACTGTGCGGGCTACAACTACAATGGCACCTGCAACGAAGCCTGCTTCGGCTTCGCCCCCGATCATATGGATCCCTGGTTTTGCGCGACTTGCGCCGAGCAAGCTGCCGATCCCGCCAACAACCCCTCGTACAATTGGCACTTCACCGGTTCGCGAGGTAGTATCCAGTACATCGACCGTGAGCCTGACGTTTGCCAGGGTAAAGATGCCTGGAAATGGCAGGTAGGTGCTTGCGGGAACTGCCAGCAATCGGCGGTTTTCCGATGTCACGATGGATATAAGAAGGTTGGGAATAACAACTTCTGGGAGCCAACTATTTGCCAGGGCATCGTCTCCTGCGATGGCCGGCTGACAACATGCTAGTACAGTCGCTGACAAAACCGGTTTCGTGGATCTGGCTGATGTTAGCCACGCTGGTAGGCGTGACCGTGCTCTTGCGCCTTGAGCCGCTCACCGCATTGAGCATCGGTCTCGCCGCCGGCTTGTCGCTGGCGGGATCGATGTGAAGTCTCAACAGCGCAGCCGTGTTGCTGCCGCCTGACAGACGTCGCTCCCTCTTCGACTATAAGATCGTCGCCGCCTATCTACTGGGGACCTTGACCGGAGCCCTTCTCACAGGCATGGGGGCCTGGGTACTGAGCGGCTTCGCCCAACCGCTCAGTACTGAGGTGCGGCTCGTTTTGCTTGTCATAGTGGCGGTGTTTTTTTGGCTATCCAAGCATGGTCCATTATCAGGCATCATCTCTTTGCCTGAATCACGTCGCCTGATTCCTGCCGAGGTGTTCGGAGGGAGTATGATTCGCGGTGCCTATCGCTTCGGCCTCGAGCTAGGAACCGGTCTACGCACCTACGTGCCCTCGGTTGCGCCTTATATCCTGGTACTCGTCGTGCTCCTTACACAGCTCACCTTGGCTAACGCCCTACTCGTGGCAATTGGGTTTGGATTCGGGCGCGCCATACCGCTGATGATGCAACTGGTCGCCGCGAACCAGATGCGATCTGCCAACCTTTTCCTTCGTGGTGCCGACTACCTCGTTTCAACGGTCGCCGGCATATTCATCCTTGCGGGAGCCGTGACTTTTGTCTGAAGACTCCTCAGTCCAACAGCCACCTCGCCCTGGCCCGCCGATGAGTACGCCACGTATCCGTTTGCGAGTCATTGCTGAGCAGGATAGCCTCTTCCTATATGATCTCATGACCTCGCCCCTCTCGGGTGGGCGTGTTCGCTTTGCGGGGGCCACGCCCAGCCCGGAGAAAATCTCCGCATCTCTCTGGGAGAGTGTCTTGGCCCAATTCATAATCGAGGGTGTTCGCTCGGGGCAACCCCTGGGCCTGGTCGCCATAACATCACCTAACTTTCGTGATGGCTTCGCGTACGTATCCGCGCTGGGATCACCGGATGCACAAGGCTCGGGCTTGATTGCCGAGGGCATGGCCCTTTGCTTCCACTATGCGTTCACCACCTGGCCGTTCAGAAAGCTTTATCTGGAGGCCACCGAGCATAGCTTTCAGGGCTTCAAAAGTGGCATTGGCCGGTACTTCGTCGAAGAAGGGCATCTACGAGAGCATGTCTTTTGGAACGGACAGTATACAGACCTATTAATCCTTGCCTTCTATCGCGAGAAGTGGGCGCGTTACGCTAATCTGATTCTCAACAACTTACATAGTAGTCCTTAGACGCGGATCGTAACGCGGGCCCCAACCCATCATCCACTTCAATCCGCAATTGGCAGAGTTCGCAAATCAAATGGTGGTGAGGCTTCCCTAACAGCTCGAAGACTAACTTATGTTAACTGTTGCGCGATCCCAAATATTCTGCTAAGATATGCAGCGAAACCGTTTCTAGTAGATGTAGACTCTTTCAGTAGAGTCCGTAGATGATTTCCATCAAGAGTCGTCCAGGCTAGTAGGCGGAAGCTTCTCTCGGTGAGACACGGAGGGGGTGCGATGCGAGTTGCCACATACCATATTCCGGTCGAGACTCAAAGGGAATCGCTCGATTTAACATCAGTCGACGTCCGGTATGTCCGTTTTGGAGACGAGCTACTGCTTGGTGCCACCGATTCTGCATTGGGTCGAGCTATGAAGCCTTCCAATCGAGATGCTCTCCCTGCCCGTGAGTATCCTCGAGCAGTCGAGGAGGAGAACCTGTACCTTGTGATACAGATAGGTAGCCTCTTTCAGCAAAAGCACCCGGAGGTCCCCATCGTCCTCAACAAGGGACGCTATCTGGTTGTCGATTTAGACCCAACTCTGGCCCATGAACTCCTGGCGGAGGAGGAGGGCTGTTACACAATCCGGCCACTTCAGTGGGGGGAGGTTGTGTTCGCGACGCCGTCGTTGCGCGCAGCACGCTCAGCACGCTCAACACGTATAGCCTGGGTTCAGGAACTGGTTGGCCGGCTATCACGCTCAAACCTGGAGGCTAATCTCGCGCGCTTGGTATCCTTCCCCACACGCCACTCGACCAGTACCCACTACTCTAAGGCCGCTTCCTGGGCAAAAGCGCAGTTGGTTGCGATGGCCTACAATACCAGGACGCAAAGCGTCTCCGTTGGAGCCGGCAAGAGTCGTAATG
The DNA here is from genome assembly GCA_049580985.1 of Chloroflexia bacterium. GTDB lineage: Bacteria > Chloroflexota > Chloroflexia > QHBQ01 > JADMIH01 > JADMIH01. Next base: position 3,421 of record JBAURA010000728.1, on the reverse strand, counting down.
TGATCGCTGAGAAGCGCGGCAATGGTGTGGGTACCCGCAACCTTATACTGGTCGTTGCACACCTCGATTCTATCAACATAAACGGTGGCGCATCCGCGCCCGCGCCAGGTGCGGATGATAATGGCAGTGGTAGTGTTGGTCTGCTCGAAATTGCCCGAGCAATGAAAGATCACACCAACGTGCACGATTTGCGGTTCGTGCTCTTCGGTGGAGAGGAGCAGGGCCTTTTCGGCAGCAAGAAGTACGTCGCCAGCTTGACTGCTTCGGAGCGCGCAAGGATACGCGCAGTTGTGAACATGGACATGATTGCCACAGTGAATACTTCCTCCCCTTCCATTCTGCTTGAAGGTGCATCACTATCTCAGGCGGTCATCGACGGTTTAGCTGAAGCTGCGGCAACCTACACACAGCTCACCGTACAAACCTCGCTAAACCCATTTAACAGCGATCATGTTCCATTTATCGAGTCAGGAGTTCCGGCGGTGCTGATCATAGAGGGGACCGACAGTGCGAACCACAATGTCCACACGAGCGGGGACGTGCTCAGCCACATTAACTACGACCTGATGCTCGGGATTTTGCGAACGGCTACCGCTTTTGTCGCGACGAGCGTAGGGCGATGAGCAGGAGCCAAAAAATCAGAGTTCCATACGTTCGATTGTCGATACCAAATCCAATCGAAGCCATCGAAACTTTTGCTAAGTGAGAACAGGAGGTAGGTTAAATGGCAACGGATTCTCCTTCAAATCGGCCGAAGAGGCGTACCGCCAGATCGAGCGCGGATGCTTCGCCAGAGCAGCAGAGGAGGGGTGCCACCGAGTTGAGAATGGCTCAGGGCGTCCCGCAAAACTTCCACGCGCTTTATGATCGAGGATTTCGGGCTGCCCGAGGTATACAGCCTACGCCCCCCCCCCAGGAGACGCGTGGTCATCGCAGCCTGTTGCAGGCTGTCCCGGACCTGGTAGTGGAGTACGATCCGACTACACAACTTCCCAATCGCGTAGTCACCCAACAACCCACTACGCGACTCTCCTTGCGGCGAGGCGGCTCCCCGGAGGAAGCAGTCAGGGATTTCGTTGAGAATCGGGGCGATCTTTGGAACCTCACACCGGAGGACGTCGCTACTGTCGAGGTGGTTTCGGTGAGCCGCAAAGGTCTGAGCACCGTCAACTTGCTTCAGCGCGTTGAAGGTAAAGAGGTCTTTAACTCAGACGTAACTGCGGCTGTCAGTCCGGCAAATGAAGTAATATCCCTGGCCGGCCAACTCTTTCCCGGGGCCGCTGCGTCGAACACAAGGACCAGGGCACGTGCGGCAGTGGCTACCTCCGAAGAAGAGGCAATAGCAAAGGCCGCAACCGACCTTACCGGTGTGACCTATGACGCCGCCGACTTCTCACCGATAGAAGCTCCTCCAGACAGCGGTCCCTATCGCTTCTTCCAGCACACTCCGAAAAAGGGCGATACGCGGCCACCCTTCGAACGTCCCGTCCGGCTAAAGGATGTTATGTTCCCACTGGGTGAGGGGCAGTTTGTCCCTGGGTATTACATCGAACTGTGGATTAGAACATTCCCCGCATTTAGTTACGTCATGGATGCTGTAGATACGCCCGACCTGCTTTACCGCAAGAACATGACTTTTGACGCGACGTTCAAGTACCGCGTGCACAACACGGGCGATGCAATCTTCCGGCCCGAGGATGGTCCTGCCCCAGGCAGCCCGCACCCGACAGGGATACCGGACGGTTTTCAGGCTCCTACGATTCAAGAAAAGGTTATCGAGATAGAGAGCCTTTTGCCGGGCGATCCGTGGCTTCCCGCTGGTGCAACCACAACGAATGGCAACAACTGTATCGCGTATGCCGACCTACAGTCGCCAACCGGGCTGAGCGCCGGTGACGTGCTCGGGAAAATCACCTCGAAGAGAAAATTCAACCGTGCATATAATCACACCCAATCGGCTAGCACGGCGAGCAATCTGCAGAACAGCCTGGTCGGTATGTTCTTTCACGTAAACTGGCTTCATGACCGTTGGTATGAAGCAGGTTTTGATGAGGCCTCGGGGAACGCTCAGCAGGATAACTTTGGACGGGGCGGCGTAGGCGGTGATCCCATTCTAGCCGAAGGTAATGACTTCAGCGGTACGGATAACGCTAATATGTCAACCCCGGCGGACGGAGCCAGTCCCCGCATGCAGATGTTCGAATTCCTCGGTCCTAGGCCCTTACCCAGCCGAACCAGCAATCACGAGGCGCTCATCACGTTTCACGAGATGGGCCACTATATCACCAACCGCCTCGTCGGAAACGCCAATGGATTGACGAACCAACAAGGAATGGCCATGGGAGAAGGTTGGGGCGATTTCTTCGCCATCTGTATGACCTCTCAAAGCACCGATGACTTTGCGAACGGTGTCTTCGCCGTGGGCGGGTGGACCGACCTTATGTCGAACTTTAAGGATAATTACTACTTCTCGATCCGGCGGTACCCCTACACAGCCGATATGACGAAGAATCCGCTGACATTCAAGCATATTAGCAATAATGTCGTGTTGCCGGTGGGTCCGCCACGTGGCCCATTGGCCGGGGGACCCAACAACGAAGTACATAATGCAGGCGAAGTATGGTGCTCAGCCCTCTGGGAGGTATTCGTCAAACTGGTTGCGACGCATCAGCATGCTGAAGCCGAACGGCGAATGTTGACTTACGTTATCGGCGGACTAAAGGTCACTCCCCTGCGGCCTACGTTCACACAGGCACGCGACGCGATACTCACGGCAGTATCCGCTCTGGATCCGGGGGACCTGCCGGACGTGCGGGCTGGCTTCGCCAAGCGTGGCATGGGCACCGGTGCCGTTTCGCCACCCTCTACATCCAGTTCACTAGCAGGGGTTGTCGAAAGCTTCACGCCGTAAGCCTACGAGTTTGGTGGGTGAGATCAACTGACTGATGCCAATAACTGGCTTCCTCGTGGGTGTGATGATCGGTGGGACAGGAATGGGCGGGGCATCCTGGCGCACCCATTCTTGATCTTCTGGTGTTGGTCTACCCGCTAATACAGCCCTGGGCACTGCCCAGGGCTGTGTAGCAAGACGGCCACAATTAGCCCCACGCCCGATAAACACCACTTATAAAAAGACATAACCAGGGCGAAAAACAGCGAAATTGCCTCACAAAACAGGGCTAAATCGTTTGACAAAGCCCAACAGATCCTGTATAATCATTAGTGCGTCGACAAAATCCTAACACAGGAAACCGCGCATAATGCACAAGACTGAGGTTCGCACAACAAGATAGCCCACTCGCATACCACCGAAGCCACAAGGCTTGAGGCGCGAGTGCCCAAGCCTCTTTTGTTGCCCATAACTAGCACCTCAGCCCTTTACAACTTACACATTTACGTTTTACGCATTACGTTTTGACCA
>JBAURA010000727.1:0-6239 GCA_049580985.1 Chloroflexia bacterium | reverse complement strand
TCACGTCGTTCCCATCCGCTCCAAGATCCCGCATAACTATCTTAGAGGCACCGACCACGCTCGGGTGCCGGGCTGCGCTTAAGGGGGGTAGCGTATTTCTCTACTATCAGGTAGCAAAGCCGGCAATGAAGCTATTACTCGCACAATACAAATACATAGTTTGCAAAGGAGAGCTAACAAAGGGTAGCAAAAGGTCCAAACTACCGTGGACCGTCCGCGAACCAGGGGAGCAATAGGAGCACAGTAGGGCACGAGGAGCAAGAGTAAGATAAGATAAAACGGTAGGCAGGAACCAAGGAGGAGTACAACATGAGATTTACCATCAGGCGGGAGCCGGGTGGAAGTATGCAGGCGCGCAAACGTGGCCCGTTCTATAGGCTAATGGTATTGGTGACGATCTTCGCACTGGTACTTACGAGCGGGACGGGTGGGTTCGCGGGTATTCGCAACTTCGATCTGAGCTCCATTCAAACGGGGTCGGCCTCCTCAGAGCAGACGACGGCGCTAGCTAGCCAGCCGGGAACTGCCGATGAGGCCAATAGTGCAGAAGCGCCGGAAGGTGGCGCTCAGACCCAAACCAACAACGAGGGAACCGGCAGGCAGGGAGGCTCCACAACCGGAGCATCAGACCCAGGGAAATCAGAGCCAGGCACAAGCCAGGGCGACCCCACAACGCCACCGGCCCCTGGTGCTAACGTGGGTTCTGAGCCTCCCACCAGTAGCGATTCTGAACCTCCTACCAGTAGCGGCAGGAGTGTAAACGCGGACCTTAGCCCTCAAGATCAGGAGGTCTGCGTTCCGAACCTCGATTCAGAATCTTGCGATCCGAACAACAATGGCTGGCACTTTGTACTTAATGGGTTGCCTGACGACGATTGTGCCCCGGATACTATTCACGTAGTGTGGACAGACGGCACCGAGGAAGATGTGCCTCTGGATCGCATCACAGGTAGTACAGCTCATTACCTGACCACCTCGAATCCGTATGGCACGCTGGCATCAGCTTGCGCAATTGTGTGCGACGCGTTTGACGGCAACTTCCGGTTGAGCCACACACCATGCGAGCGCCGAACGCCTACCGTCCCGCCATCCAACACACCCACCAATACCCCCACAAGAACAAACACAAGAACAAACACACCCACCAACACCCCCACAAGAACAAACACACCCACTAACACACCCACCAATACCCCCACCAGGACGAACACGCCCACTAATACTCCGACCAACACGCCTACCCCAACCAATACTCCAACTAATACCCCAACCAGAACCAATACAGCTACTAACACACCTACCCCAACCAATACTCCGACTAACACGCCTACAAACACACCTACCCCAACCAATACTCCGACTAACACTCCAACCAATACACCTACCCCTACCAACACTCCTTCCAACACGCCTACCAGAACTAATACAGCTACTAATACACCTACCCCAACCAATACTCCGACTAACACGCCTACAAACACACCCACCCCGACTAACACACCTACCAACACGCCCACTAACACACCCACCAACACGCCTACAGCGACCAACACGCCCACTAACACACCCACCAATACGCCCACGAGGACCAACACTCCGACCAACACGCCTACTAATACTCCATCTAACACACCCACTCCCACCAACACGCCTTCCAATACCCCGACGAATACACCTACACCCACCAACACACCTAGCAACACGCCTACCAGAACTAATACAGCTACAAACACGCCTACAGCGACCAATACTCCGACGAATACACCCACCAATACACCTACCCCTACCAATACCCCGTCTAACACGCCAACCAGCACCAATACTCCCACCAATACTCCCACCAACACGCCTACAAATACACCGACAAACTCGCCTACGAACACGCCCACTAATACGCCTACGAACACGCCCACAAGCACCAATACTCCTACCAATACCCCATCTAACACGCCTACGAACACGCCCACCAATATTCCCACCAATACCCCCACCAATACCCCCACCAACACGCCAACGAATACTCCTACTAATGTTCCGACTAATACACCTACGAACACTCCTACTAACACTCCCACCAATACGCCTACCGAAACGCCGGAGGAAGAGGAAACGCCTACAAACACGCCCACTAACACGCCGACGAATACCCCCACTAATGCGCCCACTAACACGCCTACCAACTCGCCAACGGCTGTGCCGCCATCACCGACGGCTACACCTTTCATAGTCCCGGCTACGGCCGTGCCGGTGGTGCCGACCAATACGCCGGGGGCAGATGTTCAGCCAGTGACAGGAACACCTACACCAACACCGACGCAACTTCCGGTGATGGAAGGCATGCCCGTCACGGGCGTCACGGACGAGAGGCTGACGCTGCTGATATGGGCATTCGGGTTCGGAGCGGCATTGATGATGCTCGGTGTGTGGCTCAGGAGGTACGCCCGCACAGGGCGCAACAGAGAACACGACAATTACAGGTCATAGCCTGTAGAGACACCCGAAATAAGAGCAGACGGACCGCGATGCGGTCCGTCTGTTTTGTTGCAGTTAGAGAGCGGCAGGTTTATTGCATCGCCCGTGGATATGCGTACATAGGGCCCCCAGGACGATAGGGCAGGTGGGAGTAGGAGCGGTGACCTATGCGTTGGAGGGTGGCAATCGCCATGCCTGGGAGAATGAGGCGGAGAAACAGGTCGAGTAAATCGACGTTGGAGAGATCGAACGTGGGCTGCCCTCTTGCCACTGTGCTGGATATTCCCAAGTCGCCGGTAAGGAGGCCGGAGCCTCTGACGTAATAGCCCAAGATGCTGACGTTCAGCGAGTTGCTAGACTGCTCGGAAGCGCGCTGGCTGTCGTCTGTCTTAGGCTCGGAAGGGTCGAAAAGCCAGAGGAGGTAAGCGGTGGGGAAAGGTTGGTCCAGGTGAAATTGGGAAATCGTGAAGTCATAAGGGTAGGTCTTTGGTAAGGGCTTGGACGATCCTATCCTACAACGCCCCCAGAGCACATCATCTCTCCTAGCGACGAAGCTGTCTATGCTTAACTGGAACATAGTGTGGAGAAGAAACGTGAGCGCGAAGATAGAGAGGAACGCACTGAGGAGTTTACGGGCAAAGTAAGTTATCATGTCTGCAAACGTTCCTGGACGTGATATTGCTAAGCCTGAACGTGAATAGGCTGGATCGCGTATAATCGGCGAGCATGTGCGATGGAGAGGCTGCGCAACGGCTCCCTCCCCATACGTTGAAGAAATGCGATCAGCATGAGCAAGAGCGCCGGCTCAAGCGCAATAGCCAACAGGACACCGAAGTGAAGGCCGTAGACCTGAAGTACAGGGGTGTATGGAGCAATCCAAAGGGACTCGCCAAAATCACCGGTAAGCACACCAGATCCCTTTATCGGGAGGCCCAACACGGAGAAATCAACGCCTTCAGGCACGAGATAGAGCGTAGCGCCATCAAGCCTTTCACTGTCCGCCGGGTCAAACATCCAGGCCAGGTAGTTTAGAGGCCAGCGCTTGTCTAATTCATATGTCCTGATTACGTGTAGGACTCGCCCAGTGCCGTCGTGCCTACCCAACCCAGGCTCAACCCGGGAAACCACACCGCCGGGAACGTTCATCAACAGGGTGAAGATCACGAAGGCCGCCGCGAGCCAGGTGATTGCTCCCCCGAGAAGACGCCACACGAAATAGACAGCCATTTGTAAACCTTCCTCTCAGGTTCGCCAGGAACATACATATGCCTGAAGCTGGCGTGTTAGCCTTTCAGGTTGGGTAAGATGATAAACCCGTACTTTGCCGCGGCGTTGGTAAGTGGCGATGAGCATCAAGGCGACAGTGGGACCCAGGATGAAGGCGAGGACGGTGGGGAGGTGGATGCCGTAGAGCAATAGCACAGATCTACCAGGATAGAACTCCATCGAATCGCCCAGATCACCAAAAAGCAGCCCTGATCGCTCAAAGTAATACGTGCGAGACGGCACGGATCCGCCCATTGCTAGATAGCCTTTGACGTAATACTCTTGCACGGTTATGTCCGGGTCCAATAGCCAGATAAAGGAGTTGAGCGGCCAGGGCTGGTCCAGCGCATAGGTGTGTTGCAGCCGTGCTTTCTCGATCTGGGGGCGCGCACCACAATCGTTACAAATTTGCTGAAAAACAAAATTCATGGCTGGTAGGACAATCAAAGAGTAAAGCAGTAAAGCAACTAGAAGCCAGCCCGCCACACCTTCTAGCATGCGGCGCACAAAATAAGCAACCATCTCTGCACCTCCTGATACCAACACATATAGTCCAAGCACAAGGTTCATAGCAAACTCCACGTGCTCTGCGTCCTCTGTGGTGAATAACAGAAAGGGCCGGCTCGCGCCGGCCCTTTCTGTTGGGACCGGTCTCCGGCCCCTGGTCCCTAAGGACTAGTAATCCATCCCGCCCATACCGCCCATGCCGGGGCCACCGCCTGGCATGGCGGCTTCCTTCTCCGGGATGTCGGTGATGAGAGCCTCGGTGGTGAGGATCATGGCGGCGATGGAGGAGGCGTTTTCGAGGGCCGAGCGCACAACCTTCGCGGGGTCGGTGATACCGGCCTCCACCAGGTTCACGTAGTCGTTTCCGAGCACCTCGTAGCCGTAGTTGGTGTCGTCCTTCTCCTTCTGCATGCGGCGCACGTTCTGCACCACAACCGAGCCATCCTCGCCCGCGTTGATGGCTAGCTGGCGCAGAGGCTCTTCCAGGGCGCGGCGCACGATCTGCACGCCGGTCTGGATATCGCCCCTATCCTCTACCAGGTTCTCCAGGGCCGATACTGCCGTCAGCAGGGCCACACCACCGCCTGGCACGATCCCTTCCTCTATAGAGGCGCGGGCCGCGCTCAGGGCGTCTTCCACGCGGTGCTTCTTCTCCTTAAGCTCGGTCTCGGTGGCAGCGCCAACCTTGATGACGGCCACCCCGCCCGCGAGCTTGGCGAGGCGCTCCTGGAGCTTCTCGCGGTCGTAGTCGGAGGTAGTCTGGTCGATGAGGGCCTTGATCTGCTCGATGCGAGCGCGGATGGCCTTCTCATCGCCCATGCCCTCTATGATGGTGGTGCTGTCCTTGTCGGAGCGCACGCGGCGGGCCTGGCCGAGGTCCTGGAGGGTCACGCTATCGAGCTTGCGGCCCACTTCCTCGGAAATAACCTGGCCGCCCGCCAGAATGGCGATGTCGCGCAGCATCTCCTTGCGGCGATCGCCGAAGCCGGGGGCCTTGACCGCGAGCACGTTGATCGTGCCGCGCAGGCGGTTCACCACCAGCGTAGCCAGGGCCTCGCCCTCCACGTCCTCGGCAATGATCACGAGGTCCTTGCGGCCCGTCTGGATCATCTTCTCAAGCACTGGGAGGATGTCCTGTACAGAGGATATCTTCTTGTCGGTGATGAGGATGTAAGGGTTGTCGATCTCGGCGATCATGCGCTCGGCGTTGGTGACGAAGTAAGCCGAGATGTAGCCCCGGTCGAACTCCATGCCCTCGACGTACTCGACCTCGAAGCGGAGGCCACGGCTCTCCTCGACGGTGATGACGCCGTCCTTGCCTACCTTGTCCATCACGTCGGCGATCAGGTTGCCGATCTCGGAGTCGGAAGCGGAGATGGTGGCGATGGCGGCGATGTCCTCGCGGCCCTGGACCGGGTGGGCCAGGCCCTTGATATACTCGACGGCAGCCTGGGTAGCGATCTCGATACCCTTCTTGATCTGCATCGGGTTGGCGCCGGCGGCCAGGTTCTTGAGGCCCTCGTGCACGATAGCCTGGGCTAGCACGGTGGAGGTGGTGGTGCCGTCACCGGCCACGTCGTTGGTCTTGCTGGCGGCTTCCTTGAGCATCTGGGCGCCCATGTTCTGGAAGGGGTCCTTCAGCTCGATGTCTTTGGCGACCGTCACGCCGTCGTGGGTGACGGTGGGGGCGCCGAATTTGCGGTCGAGGGCTACGTTGCGCCCCTTGGGGCCGAGGGTAGTCTTGACTGCGTTAGCAACTGCATCAACGCCCGCTTTGATCGAAGAGCGAGCGGCTTCGCCGAACTCTATCTGCTTTGCCATTGTTGGTTGGTCCTCCTGATGTAGGTTGAAATTACGAATTACGAATTACGAATTACGAATTACAAGCTACGAGGACGATGACCAATCGTAATTTGTAATTTGTAATTCGTAATTCGTAATTACCCTTCAATTACCGCGAGAATATCGCTTTCGCGGAGCACAAGGAAATCCTC
>JBAURA010000726.1:0-11312 GCA_049580985.1 Chloroflexia bacterium | reverse complement strand
GCTCGAACTGCCCCCTCCCGACGAAAGACGAAAGACGAACGACGAAAACCACCTCCAATAAACAATATGCAATACGCAATACGCAATAAGCAATGATGCCTAACCCCACCGACAGCATCGAGACCTCCTTCCTCTGCGCCGGGTGTCAGACATCCAAAGATGTAGCCGAGAAGCTGGCCTCTTTCCTCTCCCAGGCCACCGAGAGCATCGCGATCGCCGCCTACTCCTTCAACCTCTGCCCTGAAGAGCGCGACGTCATCCTGGCCGCCCTCAAAGCGCGCGCCCAGGCAGGTGTCAGCATACGCATCATTTATGACCAGGCGAACCCCCAGGCGCTCCCGCCCTGGCACTTTGACCCCTGCGACCTCAGCACCCCCCAGTTCGTTCAGTCCCTCGGCTTCCCATCGCGCATGATAGAGGGCAACCGCGCCCTGATGCACCACAAGTACGTCGTCCTCGACGGCAACACCCCGCGCGCCGCCGTCTGGACAGGCTCCACCAACTTCACAGATGATAGCTGGAAGCTACAGGAGAACAACGTCATTATCCTCCGGTCGCAGGAGCTTGCCCGCTACTACGTCAAGGACTTCGAGGAGCTATGGGTAGACGGCAGGATAGAGTCGGAGGGCCTGATGGATAGCGGCGAGGCCACCCTCGTCTATGGCGGCAAGCCCGCCTACGCCTTCGTCAACTTCTCGCCAGGCGAAGGCGACTGGATCGACGAGAGCATCGCCAACGCCATCAACCGCGCCCGGGAGAGCATCACTATAGCCGCCGTGGTCGTCACCTCCACCCGCCTCCTGCGCGCCCTACTGGACGCTATAGAGCGCGGTGTCCGCATCGAAGGCATCTACGACCTCACGCAAATGGAAGGCGTCAAATACCAGTGGCAACTGGTGCCCGCCAACACCTGGAAGATAGGCGCGTTCGCTCGTATCGTCCGCTATGGCAACCTGGTCGGAAAGAGGAGCACCCCCTACAACCCTTCCAGCAAGCACGACTACATGCACAACAAAGTCATGGTGCTGGACGACACCGTGCTGACAGGCTCCTACAACTTCTCGCGCCACGCCCAGCAGAACGCCGAAAACTCCCTCATCATCCAATCCGCCCCCCTCGCCGCCACCTACCGAGACTACATCCACCGCCTCATACGCATGTACGCGCCCCAATCAGAGAATTTCAGCGAGGGAGAAGCAGTGCCAGCAGCAACGCGCCCAGCGCCAGAAGCCATTGGGTAGCCAACCCAAGCCGCATTAGCTGCGCGGGGGCCGGTATCTTCGTTACGCTCTTTGCCCCACGATATACGAAGCCTGCTACAAGAAAAACCGCGAAGGTAGGCGTCAGCCAACTATCGGGCAGGAGGGTCCATACCGGCGCGAGCGACATGGCAAGCCAGGCAAGCCCGCGTACCTCGCCCCCCAATCCCACGTCGCCCGACCATAGCAGCACGGCGATTCCCAGCCCAACCGCGAATATCGCCAGCCTCGCCGCCCAACTCATTCCCAACGCGGCCTCGCTCACAAGCAAGCCCTGTTCAGCCGCCAGGGGAGCCAGCATCGCCAGCGTGATACCCGCCCCCGCCAGCCCCCTCCATCTCCGTGTCTCACCCCCCAACCTATCCAGGTCGAGCAGCAGCGAGATCGCGAGCAGCGCCGCCAGCGCCCATCTATCCACCGGCGTGGGTAGCGGCTGCGCCCCCGGCACAGGCAACAGAGAAAGCGTGGCCCACCCGGCCGCCACCGCCCCCAGGTTGGCCTGGGCCAGCGCCCCTATCCAATGGCCGGGCCGCAACCCCCCGCGACCAGCCCTGGCCCACCGGATGATCACCAACCCCGCCACCATCCACAGCCCGCCCGGATACAAAAAGAGGCGCGGCAACAATGCCAGCACCCAATCCGAGAAGGCCGCTAACTCAGGGGTCATGCCTGATTATCGCATACCACACGGGATAAAGTTCTAAGTTTTGAGTTCTAAGTTGTTAGGCATAATCAACTTAGAACTCAAAACTCAAAACTTAGAACTAAGCTATCGCCCCGTACCGATCAGATACCTGTTGTATGCGGGCTGATACGTGCTCCTGGCGGTCCAGCTATCGAGCACGTTGCCGTTGGCGTCCTTTACCACGCGGCTGATGCTGGCGTCGAAGCCGTCCTGCGCGTTCTCCACCTTGACTTTGCCTGAGCTTGCGGGCCAATCGGCGGAGTACTCCACGATCTCTTTCTGGCTCGTCGGCCTGCGGTTCGTGATCACGGGCTTGCCGATGCTCACGCTCCAGCCGGGGTTCACGCCCCACAATTGGAAGGTAAGGTTCTTGCCGTCCGCTACCGCTTTCACCAGGAGCCAGTTGCCGGTGTTGTTCTTGAACCTGAAGTCCTTGTACGGAGGCGCGATAGTGGCGTCGAGGCCCTGCAAGCCGGTGGGGGCTACGCCGTAGAGATTGATCCAGTAGGAGTGCCAGTTGCGCTCGACCACTTCCAAGCCGCCCCTGAAGACCGCGTGGAATAGCGTGGTGGACACCTGGCAGATGCCGCCCGCCTCCGAGGGCACGGTCGTCAGGCCGCCCCTGCCGTCGCCCACGATGCCGAAGCCCATCTTGAAGCCGGCGTCCAGCGTCAGAGGCCCGATGGTATCGACCGTCGAGAAGATCGCTCCCGGCGGCACCAGCGTGCCGTCTATGCTCCTCGCTCCCAGCTCGACGTTCCATTTGCGATTGGCCGAGGATGTAGCATACGAGGTTTGCCCGTATGCCAGCATATCGGGGGTATTGATGGCCGACATGTCGGCGTTCTTTGTAGACGGCTCGGTGGTCGCCACCACCAGGTCGGCTTCCATCGTGCCGCTACCCGCGTAGGTCTCCAGCGCCTTCACCACGTTCGCCACCGATCCATCAATGTCAACCTTCAGCCCAACCGCCGCATCAGCCACCTTCGTGGGCGCGCCGTTCGACATACGGAAGCGCGCGTCGGACGGTTGGCGGTTGACGTAAGTGGTGGCTATGCCCGAAATCCGCTCGGCCAGCACGTCCTCGTCTATCCTGATGACCATCTGCCCAGGTCCACCCTGCGCGGCTTCTATGCTGACGAACCCGGTCACCGAGGAGGAACGCATGATGTACGTGTCCTCGCCGTAGCGCACTCGCACGCCGTTCGCCACGAGCGCGCTCGTCTTCTCATAGATGGCCTGTAGCTGTTCGGTCCGCACGCCCGCCGCGATCTCTCTGACGGGCAGGTCCAGCGTACGCCCGGCGGCGTCCTGGCTGGCCGCGGCCTGCTGGATCGCGCTCGCTGCCGCTTCTACATCCAGGTTCTGTCCAGGCTGGTCTTCGTCCAGCGTCACAGTGCTCTTGCCTATAGTGATCGCGGCGTCCACAGGCTCGGCATATAGCGCCTCGGCCAGGGGGGCCAGGTAGCGCGCGATCTCGTCGTGTGCCAGTGCGGCCTCGGCGGACGCGCCATTATGAGTGATAGCCAACATCCGGCGCAGGTCTTCGGTCTCGAGGGTCCAGGTCTGCTCGCCCGACGTGAGGGTGATGGGTTGCTCTGTCAGCAGCAAAGCCTGCGCCTTCGTGCCTTCCAGGTCGCTCTCTGTTATCTTCGGCGCATGTACCTGGGTATGCACTTCGACAGTTCCGAACGGCTCGGCGGATATGGCCGCCGCTATGTCCGCGCTCAGCTTCTGCCTGTCCACGTTGAGGCCGCTGGCCGAAGGGGTGACCATTACCACGCCGTCCGCGCTCTTCCGCAACTGGCTGTCCACGGCGGGCCTGTCCAATTCGGACGCGATGCGCGCAGCCGCCGCTTCGATCAATGCACTATCGCTCTTCAATAGCGGCGCGACCTCCGCACCTTGCGTCAGAGAGCCAAGCTGCGTGCCCAGGTCGCCGAGGGGATCGCCACTACGGCCCACGCCGAATGCCGCATCCAGCGTGCGCTCAACGTCCAACGCCACGCCCAGGTCGGCAGGCGAGAAGTGCCAGGTCTTGCCCGCGCCGCTCACGCTCACCGCGCCGGTCGGGTAGCCTGTAGCTGCTTCGGTGAGGGCAGCCTGCGCTTCTGCGTGCGTCAGCCCGCCCAGCGACGTGCCCAGGACGCTCACGCCTTTGTAGACGCGCCCGTCGTGCGACAGAGTGTACCAGGCCAGCAGACCCAGGCTGACGGCAAGGAAGCCAAACAGGGCCAGCAATGTGATCTTAAGTATGTTCTTAGGTCTTTGATCGCGGGTTTCTATATCGGGGGTATGGACGTGCGTGGCATGCACGGCGGGTGGTTGTGCGGTGTCGGAACGTTGCATGGTGGCTCGCTTTTATATATTGAGAGAATGGGATGCTATTGCGTACTACATGCGTAACGCATGTAGCCGTGTTTATGCGCCCTATCTATAACGTCTGTGTGAAAGTAAAGTTGCGGCCTCTGCCGGGCAGGTGCTGAGGTCTTGCCGCGTGGCAGTGGCGAGTGGTTTTCGGTCGCATTGTACCATAACCAGGGGCCATCCTCCAAACTGATGGGGGTAGATTTAGACGTGAGAGGGGAAACGAGGTAGACTTAGTGGACGGGTGTCGGTTGTCGGTTGTCGGTTGTCGGTAGTTGGTAGTTGGTAGTCGGTAGTTGGTAGTCGGTACTCGTCACTTTGTGGGGCCGTGACATCTTTGCCAGGAGATTGAGAGGGCCGGCATCTTATAAGCAAAATGCGCGCCAACATGTGTAGAAAGGTTTTGCGCCAATGAGAATAGCCAATAGAAAACGGGCAGTGCTGATAATGTGCCTGGGGATTGTGGTGGCTCTCCTGTTTGGCTCGGTGCCGGGCGATAGCGCCGTGGCGAAGGAGCAGGCACAGGGGGTTGTTGCCCAACCGCGCGAGACCTTTTACGGAGGCTACAGGACCGTCGAGGGGATGCAAGCCTTTCTCGACGGGCAGGTGGCGGCGCATCCGACGCTGGCCGAAAAGGTGGACTTCGGCGATTCGTGGTGCAAGACGCACGGCCCGTGCGCGCAGCCCGCGCCGGGGTTCAATGGCTACGATATGTACGCGTTGCACATCACCAATCGCGCCATAGCCGGTCCCAAGCCGGTCTTCTGGTACGACGCGGGGATACACCCTAACGAGATCACCCCGCCCGAGCTGGCGATGCGCTTCATAAGCTGGCTGCTGGACGGCTACGAGTCGAACGCCGACGCGCGCTGGCTCGTGGACTACCATGATATATGGGTGGTGCCGATACTCAACCCGGACTCGCACCATATAGTGGAGGCGGGCGAGTTCACCTACGTGCAGCGCAAGAACGCCAATAACACTAACGGCTGTACCAGCTACCCACCCAGCGTCTCCGGCATGTTCGGCACCGACCTGAACCGCAACTTCCCCTTCAAATGGGCCTGCTGCTTCGGCTCTTCGGACGACCCATGCGAGGTCGACTACCACGGCGCCTCGGCAGCCTCGGAGGACGAGACGCAGGCGGTGATAGCGCAAATCAGCAAGCTCTTTCCCGACCAGCGCGGCCCTGACGACGCGGACCCGGCCCCTCTTACCGCCACGGGCATAGTCCAGAGCATGCACAACTTCGCCAGCCTGAACCTGTACCCCTGGGGATTCGATCCGAAAGCGGCCCCCAACAAAGTTGACCTGGATAGCATTGCCGCCCACATGGGCGCGCCGGAGGCCGGGGGCAACGGCTACAAGTCGTGCCAGTCGGGCGTGCCGGGGTGCATCTACCAGACCGACGGCACCTCGGTGGACTGGATATACGGGACGCTGGGCGTACCGGCCTTCACCACCGAGCTTGAGGGCGACAGTTATACGCTGCCATACGAGCAGGTGGAGTCGGTGTGGAACAACAACCGGGGGATGCTGATCTACCTGGCGAAGATCGCGCGCACGCCGTATCTGCTGGCGCGCGGACCTGACAGTAATGAGGTCGCGGTTGAGCCTGTGGTGGTCGATGCGGGATCGCAGCCTCGCATCAGCGCCACAATCAATTATGCCTGGCCCGGCAGCAACTTTCGCCAGAACGTGGGCGGGGCCGAGTATTACGTGGATACGCCCCCTTGGGCGGGTGGGACCGGGAGGCCGATGAGCGCGGTTGACAGCAGCCTCGACTCGCCGGCTGAGCGGGTGGAGGCGTCGGTGGATACGGCAGGGTTGGCTCCTGGCAGGCATATTGTCTTCGTGCGTGGGCGGGGGGTGAACGCTTACGAAGGGCAGGCAAGCTGGGGTTTCGTGTCGGCTGTTTTCCTCGATGTAGTGCCTTTTGGGGGCACGCCCGCGCCGAGCGCGAGCCCAAGCCCCTCGCCTGGCTTGCCCACCCCCGTCCCGTCCGTGGCCGTCCCTGGCGTTGGCAGCCGCTTCTTCCTCGAAACGGGGAAGACGGTGAGCGGTATATTCCTCGATTACTGGAGGCGGAATGGGGGGCTGGCGCAACAGGGGTATCCTATCTCCGAGCTGCTGACGGAGGTATCGGAACTGGATGGTAAGGCTTACACCGTGCAGTATTTTGAGCGGGCTGTGTTCGAATACCACCCTGAGCTTGCGGGTACCCCTTTCGAGGTATTGTTGTCGCAACTGGGTGCGTTCCGATACAAGGAGAAGTATCCGAACGGCGCGCCTGGGCAAGTCGCCAATACCTCGGTTGGCTCGGTTGTGTTCCCTGAAACGGGGAAGCGGTTGGGCGGGATTTTTCTTGAGTATTGGAGGCGGAACGTGGGGCTGGCGCAACAGGGGTATCCTATCTCCGACGAGTTTATGGAGGTATCGGACCTGGATGGTAAGAGCTATAGGGTGCAGTATTTTGAGCGGGCTGTGTTTGAGCATCACCCTGAGCTTGCGGGTAGTCCTTTTGAGGTGCTGTTGTCGCAACTGGGTACGTTCCGCTATCGTGAGCGGTATCCGTAGACGGCTTATGCAGATTTCAGATTATTCAAATGTTAAGGGGCGAAGGGGGGCAGGGTGGTAAGGAGGGTGTGTTGAAATCGCGGAGAAGGGGAGGAGCGGAGAACGCGGAGGATTATTTTGGATTTTGGATTTTATTTTTCACCGCAGAGACGCGGAGAACGCAGAGGTACGCAGAGGTTATTTTGGATTTAGGATTTAGGGTATGGGTAGATAGGGTGCATAGGGCTGGTTGGGTCCTATGCACCCTTGTTCCCTTGGTTTCCCTTGTTATTCAGTTGTTGCCGGGCAGAGGGCGGCTCCGTCCTTCGTCCTACGTGGGTCCGCCCCTACACGGTCATAGGAGGTTGGCTTGCAGGAAGGGTGTCCCTGTGGCGCAACTGGTCCGTGTTCCGCGTGGGCGTAGTGGCCTAACACCTACCGAGGCTACTGCCGCTCGTTATACTTCCTACCGATACTAGGGGTATTGGTATGGTGAGCAGCCTACGCTTATTGCCTTCTGCGTAGGGTAGCCAGGTGTGGACGTGACACGATGGCACGTAGGGTGGGCTACGCTTATCACGCTCGTGTATTCGCTAGCCTCTATGTTCAGGTGAGTGTCGAGTACCGAGTACTGAGTACCAAGTACCGAGTGGTGTATTAGTGATGAGGCTAGCGGCATTATGACAGGAGGTTACTGTCGTACATAGGGACACCAGCGGTCCATACGTCCCTCTTTATGCGGTCAGAGGGTGAAACTTGTTTCATCCTGATCATAGCACATGTGTTCTACAAATACAAGTACCCAAATGGGTTAATTTTATTGCATTTTGGGGGTTTGCTGCTAAGGAATTGGGACGGATTACTGCTATAGTATTGCCTACGCATGTGCTCCTGTGATCTGATATGGCCTGTGCCAATTATGCTCCTTTGCGGTACAATGGTTCGGATCATCCCAAAACAGGTTATTCTTGCATTTCGGAGCAACCAATGTCACTTAATCTCGGTATCGTCGGGCTGCAAGGTAGCGGCAAGACGACTTTGTTCAATGCCATCACGGGGAGCCACGCGCAGACGTCGGCCTATTCTTCGGACGACCAGCCCAATGTGGCGGTCGTCAAAGTGCCGGACCCCAGGCTCGACGTGCTGGCATCTATGTACCACCCGCGCAAGAATACGCCCGCCGACGTGCAGTTCACGGACGTGCCGGGGATGTCTGCCGCCGCGAAGGAGAGCAGCAACAAGGAGCCTATCAGCAGACAGACGCTAGGGTTCCTGAGCACGATGGAGGCGTTGGTGCTGGTGGTGCGCGCGTTCGAGAACCCAGCCGTGCCGTTGCCGGAAGGGGTGGAGGGGATCGATCCCGCCCGCGATGCCGAAACGGTCATGCTGGAGATGGCTTTCTCGGACCTGGGCATCATCGAGCGGAGGTTGGAGCGTCTCAAGGGCGAGATACCGAAGATGAAAGGGGTTGAGAGGGAGACGCGGGAGCGCGAGCTAGACGTGCTTACGCGCATAGTGCCCACGCTGGAAGCAGGCGCTACGATCCGCGACATGGGTTTGGTTGAGGACGATGAGAAAGCGATCCGCAACTATGGCTTCCTGACGGCCAAGCCGCTGCTTGTGGTGGTGAACCTGGGCGAGAACAACCTGGGAGCGGGGGAGGAACTGGAAGCGAAGGTGCGCGCCGCGCTGGGGAGCGCATCGGCGGATGTGATGGCTATTCCTGCCCAGCTAGAGATGGAGATCGGCCAGCTTTCGCCGGAGGATGCGGTCGAGTTCCGTGAGATGATGGGGGTTGGGCCGTCGCGCTTGAGCGAGGTGGTGGGCAAGTCGTATGGGTTGCTCGGCTTGATCTCGTTCCTGACGGCGGGCGAGGACGAAGTGCGGGCGTGGACGATCCGGCGGGGGACGAACGCGCAGAAGGCCGCAGGTGTTATTCACTCTGACCTGGAACGAGGCTTCATCCGCGCCGAGGTAGTGCACTACGACGATCTGGTCTCTGCCGGCAATATGGCCGAAGCGAAGAAGCGCGGGACTGTGCGTATGGAAGGGAAGACGTACACGGTGAAGGATGGGGATATTATCAACGTGTTGTTTAACGTGTAGCGAAAAGGCCTGGGCCGAGTTTGAGCTATTTATGCCTTTCCGTATTGTGCGCTCCTTAGCAGGCTCATAACTGCATGGCTATCGTGCTGCCGGCAGGACTGTGATCTCCACCAATGGGGCTGGCACAATCCATGCTTGACTGCTCTTAGCACCGAACAGAGAAGGCCGGATTGCGCGAAGCCTATCACCTTTTACAGTAATCCCTAGCTGGGTGATTTCTCATATGGACTTGTCTCGTGGGCGACAGTAGGAATTATATCTAATTCTCATTTGAACAGGTCGGCGTCTGGCGAGGCCAGCGTCGTGGGCGGCCTTCACAACCACTGACGAAACTTGGTCTGAGGCGTAGCGCCGGATCGAGTGAGTTTCATTGCACAGGTCTCTTGCCCATGCGCCAGACGTCGGACACCCTAGACGACCTTCTCAACCAAAAACCCCGTCAATCGCAACCTGGCACTCGCGTACACACTGCCGGTAAGTTTTTCTATACCGGCGACAGCAAGCTGTATCTGCGCGGCGTGACCTATGGCACCTTCCGTCCCCTCAACGCTGATGCGGGCAGCGATTACGGCACCCCTGGGCAGGTAGAAGACGATTTCGCCTTGATGGAGCGCAACGGCATCAATGCGGTGCGCCTGTACACCGTGCCTCCACGCTGGCTGCTCGACCGCGCAAGCCGCCACGGGCTTTATGTGATGGTTGGCATACCCTGGGAGCAGCATATCGCATTCCTCGACAGCAAAGAGCAAAGAGCTTCTATCAGGAGGCGTATTTGTGAAGGGGTGCGTAGCTGTGCGGGCCACCCTGCTGTGCTTGGTTATGCAATAGGCAATGAGATTCCATCGTCGATGGTGCGCTGGTATGGGCGCCGGCGGATAGAGCGATTTCTCCAGGGCCTTTACCAGGCTGCCAAGGAGTATGATCCTGAGGGCCTGGTCACCTACGTCAATTATCCAACGACCGAGTATCTCGACCTGCTCTTCCTCGATTTTGTCAGTTACAACGTGTACCTGGAGGACCGGGACCGCCTCGAAGCGTACCTTGCTAAATTGCAGAATCTGGCCGGCGACCGCCCCCTGGTAATGGGCGAGATCGGCCTGGACAGCAGGCGTAACGGTGAGGGCCGCCAGGCAAGCACATTGGCCTGGCAGATCGAATCTGCTTTTGGGGGCGGTTGCGCCGGAGCTTTCATCTTTGCCTGGACCGATGAATGGCACCGTGGGGGGCATGACGTTGAGGATTGGGACTTCGGGCTAACCGACCGCAGCAGAGAGCCGAAGCCCGCCCTGAGAGCAGTAGAAGAGGCGTTTCGGCGTGTGCCATTCGCTTTGGACGAAGATGGTGACGACACGCCGTGGCCGCGCATCTCTGTGGTTGTGTGCAGCCATAACGGGGCGCGCACCCTGCGCGACTGTTGCGAGGGATTGCTCGAGCTGGACTACCCGCACTACGAGGTGATCGTGGTCGATGACGGATCGAGCGATGCCACGAACGACATCGCAAATGAATATGGGTTCCGCGTGATACGGACGCCCAATCGCGGGTTGAGCAGCGCCCGCAATACGGGGTTGTGGGCCGCCAACGGCGAGATTGTGGCCTACACCGATGACGATGCCCGGCCCGATCCGCACTGGCTTCGCTATCTCGCCGCCACCTTCCTGTCGACAGATTATGTGGCCGTGGGAGGACCGAACATACCGCCGCCTACCGACTGGCCCGTGGCGCGATGTGTTGCTAACGCGCCAGGCGGGCCGGTGCATGTGCTGTTGGATGACACCGAGGCCGAGCATATCCCAGGCTGCAACATGGCTTTCCGCAGGTCGGCCTTGTTGGCGGTGGGCGGCTTCGATCCGCGCTACTGCACCGCCGGGGATGACGTCGATATCTGCTGGCAGCTTCAGGCGCGCGGCTGGCGGATCGGATTCAATCCGGCAGCTATGGTCTATCACCATCGTCGCAACTCGGTGCGGGCCTACTGGCGGCAGCAAGTCGGGTACGGGGAGGCGGAGGCCCTGCTTGAAAAGAAGTGGCCGGAGAAATATAACTCCGCCGGGCATGTCAGGTGGGCGGGTAGGTTGTACGGAGACGGCCTGGTGCAGACGCTGTGGGCCTCGCGGGGACGTGTTTACGGCGGGGTATGGGGCAGCGCCCCTTTTCAGTCGGTGTATGGGCCGGAGGTGAACGGGCTGCTGGCGCTGACTGCAATGCCTGAGTGGTATTTTCTATCCGGCCTGCTCCTTCTGATGTGCGTGTTAGGCATCTTCTGGGCGCCCCTGCTGTGGGCACTACCTTTGTTGGTGGTTTCCGTGGCGACACTATTGGTGCAGGCGATACTTGGC
>JBAURA010000725.1:0-15159 GCA_049580985.1 Chloroflexia bacterium | reverse complement strand
GCTGCATCTGTGATCGCTTTCACGGGGTCCTCGGCTTGCTGGAATACGAGATCGAGGGCTTTGGTCCAGTCGGTCCATACAGCGGACATCTGGGGGATGGCGGGCATGGGCTGACCACCGGCTGCCGATTCAGCGAATGACTTGATATCGGGGTCGGTCACTGCCTGCTGCACCGACAGCAGCGCGGGGATGCGCGGGTCAGCATCAAAGATCGTCTGGTGCGCTTCGGGGGTGCTCATGTACTCGGTCAGGAAGGCCTTGGCGACCTCTTTGTTCTTGCCGAAGGCCGACACCATGAAGCCCTGCGCGCCTACGAACGGCACGGGCTGGTTGTTGATGGTAGGGATCTTGGCGATGCCGTAGTTCATATTGGCCTTGCGCAGGTCGCCCAGGCGCCACGGGCCACCGATGACCATCGCCACCTTGCCTTCAACGAAGAGACTGTCGAGCGTTTGGCCGCTGATGTTCTGGCGCAGGAGGCCGTCCTTCACCATCTGGTCCAATTCCTTCATCGCCGCCTGCCCGCCGGCATTGTCCAGGCCCACATCGGTCGGATCGTAGGTGCCATCGGCGTTCTGCTTGAAGACATAGCCGCCGAAGCCAGTGACGATAGGGTATGTGTGGTAGGGGTCGGCGGTGCCGGTCTGGAGGCCGTAGCCCTGATCAACCTTGCCGTCGGTCTGGAGTTGCCGGGCAACGGTCTTCAACTCTTCCCAGGTGGTGGGAGCGGTAGGCACGAGGTCTTTGTTATAGATAAGAGCCACAGCTTCGAGGCCGTAGGGGAGGCCGTAGAGCTTGCCGTCATAAGTGAACGCCTGGATGCCTACCGGGTCGAAGTCGGCGACCTTAGCGCCCAGGTCGAGCGGCTCTACCAGGCCATTGGCGACCAGCTCGCCCAGCCAATCGTGCGCGCCCACGATGATATCGGGGCCTTCACCGGCGGGGCCGGCGGTCTTCAGGTCGTCGCGGATACCGCCGAAGTCCACTTCCTGCACGGAGACTTGCACGCCGTACTTGGCGGTGAAGTCTGCCGCTACGTTAGACACCGCCTGCACCGCAACCTTATGCACCCACAGGGTAAGCACGCCCTCCTGCGAGGCAGCGCCCTTCACCTTGGTGGGGGTGGCCTCAGCGACGGCGGCTGTGGTGGCGGTGGCCTCGGTCACAGCGGCTTCCGTGGTAGCGGTAGGAGCCTCCACCATCGCCGGCACGGTAGCGGTGGCGACTTCCACCATGGTGGTGGCGGTGGGCGGTACGGGGGTGGCCGTTCCACCGCAGGCCGCCAAAAGCAGGGACAGTATGGCGATCAGCGGCATCAGCCGCGCCAGTTTACCCCAAAGGCCTTTCGTCGTTTTCGTCAGCATATTCTTTCCTCCTATGTTGCTCAGGGATCGGGGATCGGGGACCAGGGAACGGGACCAAGTGAAGCCATGGGCCTCGTCTCAACAATAGCCGGAAACACCCCTGTGTAGAGAGCCGCCTTCCGGATACGCGGCGCCCTCTGCTATATACATCTGGTGGAAGGGGAGCAGGGATGTTCGGGGCCATATTTGCGCCATTATAGTAGAGGCTGCGGCAGGCGTCAAGATACGCAGGCTATTATTGCAGCCAGTATATTGCAGGCTGGGCAGCGGGGCAAGAGGCATTCTGCCTTCGATAAATTAAGTTTTCGTTAAGCCCCACTTTCTATCAACAACGCGGAGAGGTGGCGATGTAGCTTCGCTTGTTGGGGAGCGATGCGGATCTCGTCGTCATGTATGTCGGTAGCGAGGCACACCAATACCCGAGCTGAGCACTTGCATTAGCAGCGCAATCTGTAAGGGTTCAATAACTAGGCACGGCTGTATTAGTGCAGTATCCAAGCAATAATATGGGAACCAAATCCCATCGTAAGGAATGGTTCCCAGTAGCCCGAGCATGTCGGACGTTGTGACTTGGTGACAGTGCAATATCGAAGAGTTGTGCCAGCAGCATGCGTGATAAGGTAAAGCTAGGACCTATTGATTGCTAGCACACGCATCAATGTCTTAGGGTATTTCCTGTGTTGGCACAGGTTAGGGTATTACTTCTGTAGGCTCGACGATAATGGTAGCTCCTGGTTCTGTTGTTGACACAGGTTGGGGTATTACTTCTGTAGGCTCGACGATAATGGTAGCTCCTGGTTCTGGTGTTGGGTAAATCACCCCTCCTGCTGATTGACCATAATGTACCGTTCTTGGTGCTCTTGGAGGACATTCCGATTTCTGATCAGCCGTTGACTGTGGCAAGGTTGGATCATTGAGAATCAAGTTGTACTGCTCACCAGTTGGAGAGCCAGTTAAGTGGACCCAACTCGCAGCCCATAAATCCATTACAATGGCCACATATTTGACACGCCTTTGCTCTGCTGGGAGAGATCCGAGGCCAAGCACTGCACTTCCCAGGTCCATGTCTCCCTTAAGAATCACAACCGCTAAGGGAGCATCTTCTATTGAAGCGAAATCTGGAAGACAGCCGAGGCCCAGTTGTGCCGATTCTTCCCAAACGATAGAGCGTACAGCCAGTACCTCTGGTGACCCTTGCGGATTTAGTTGGGTCATAGCCAAATCTACGACGAACTCTCCAATCTCCTCACTTGTCGCCCCGACCAGGTTGCGCTCACAATAGCCACACGTGCTAGGTGGCTCCTCAAGTGTTAACGCCGCGTTGGCCCCTACTCCAGCACCAGGGCGAGTACTTACCAGCCAAAAGATACCGACCCCAATCAGAATAGTCGCAACTATCATGAGCTTGGGCAATAGATCTTTCATCATGTTCACTTTGTTCGGCTTTAGTTCCTTCATATTCCCTCCTTATCTAGTGTAGTTAACTGACCAATACAGACCAAGGGTCGGCGAATAGAGACACGCACTAACGTAACCAGCATACATTATGCGTTGCACAATACTTGCATCCCAGCACCAGCCAGACAAACTTCCTCCTGGGGTTTTAGCTAGTGCGGTTGTAACCTGTAAGGTACCAACGCTACGACTAGCAATTGTTGATTCGGCTGCGGCAAATAGATAAGGCAATTTAGTAACACCAACGTCTGTGAGCGTTGCCATACGCCTCCAATTGCTCCCATCATAAATCTCTGACCACCACTCGTGTCCATTGGCACTAGTAGCATAATAGCTCTGAAACCTATAGCTTGTCCCAGGAGTGAGCGAGAGGCTCGTGTCACGGCCTCCTACCCCCCACATGTCATTAGCGCCACTACCATAAGGGTGGTTTTCATAAGTGCTACCGTTGTATCTTCTCTCGGGTCCGGATTCAATGAAATGGTTATTACCAACCCATCCCCCTGCTAGTCCAACTGGACCACCTATGATTTCGCCAATACCGACATCACCAGTGGGGGCGGACATATAAACTTGTACGGCATCATAAGCTGGTAGATATGATCCACTTACCGAGAAAGCACGACCAGCAACAGGTATTCCGCTCCGAAAGTGATACGCTAGAGAAACGTGCTCAGTAAGATCGGAGCGTGATGCTGGCGTACCAGGATGGAAACAAGGATTTCCGGATGTACATGAAGGTTGCGTTGGATGATCAGGTGGGAAAGGAGCAGTAGAGATGTGGTCTACAAGGCGCTCTACATACTGGAAGAACGTACTACCTACTTGGACGTCTGAAAATGTCGCTGTGCTCGGGGAAGCGTCAGTAAAATTTGCCGCGATGGCCAGCATTTTAGCCATCTGCCCTCGGGATACAGAGTTAGCAGGACGGAAGTATGCATAGTTAGTTGGAGCAACACAAGGCTCAGGTGAACCAGACACGGTACTGCAAGGATAACCAACTATTAATCCCCGGCCATATGCGTACTCGATATAGTCATAAAATGTGGATCCCGGAAGAACATCCTGAAAATGTCGTGCAAAAGGGCCGATAACAGGCCATTGAAAACCCTTATCCAGCATTTTGGTGAATTGTCCTCGGGTAACTGCATCATCTGGGCGAAAGGTTGGGCCAGGGTAACCATCTACGGCGAAAACTGACTTCATATACTCCAATGCCCCACACCAGTAGTCATTATGTTGTGACGTATCTGTAAATCCTGCACAGGGTCCCTCTGGATTTGCGAGAGGTGAATAAACATGACCCAAAATACTTTGCGTTGTGGATTCGTTTGTTGCTCGTGCGTGAGCTTTCCCTGGCAGACTACCTGGCAATACAAAAGTAGCCAGGGATCCTATCATGCATGCCAATACCCAGTGACATACATTGCTCAGACGTCTTGAATGGTTCTTTATCAAGTTGATGCTCCTTCTATTATATTGAACGCCATTCGCCATTGAATTGTTGCAATCACGGCCTAGTTTCTAGCACAATTTGTGGATGGAACCAATTTGATGTGGGAAATCTGGTTACACTTGGTCTTCACGCGCATACTAGTTGGTAAGATAATAGCGCTGCTGTCATCACCAACTTCATACTTATCATATCAGGAAATCAATGGCCTGTCAAACGATTTTAAACTTGTAAGTAGGCTGGTGCAAAGTTAGGCGTCAACGTAAAGCCATCAATTTGACGAGTCTAGATCTGAATATTGTCACCTTCGACCAAGCATCACCGACAAGAGCTATTTCCTCAGAGTGGCCCTTGACGATCTTTATCTTGGATTCGTGCCTGACGTTACATCAGCCCTGAACATATAAGGGTTCAGGGCTGATGTATACTGCCTACTGCCTGCTGTCTATTTGACACCGAAATACTCAGCGACTAGCTCGGGGGCTGTAGGGGTGCGGCGGTAGGAGGAGCGGTCCATCTTGAGGAAGGCGTCGACCACATCGGGGTCGAAATGGGTGCCCGCGAGGGAGCGTATGTGGTGCAACACCTTCTCTTCGGGCCAGGCCGCGCGGTAAGGGCGGTCGGAGCGAAGTGCGTCGTACACGTCGATGATAGCGAAGATGCGGGCGGCGAGGGGGATACCTTCCCCGCGCAGGCGGCGTGGGTAGCCGGTGCCGTCCCACTTTTCGTGGTGGCAGTAAGGGATGTCCAGGGCCGGATGGAGGAACGCAATGGGGGAGAGGAGTTCGTAGGCATAGACGGGGTGGAGGCGCATGACGGCCCACTCGGCGTCGGTGAGTGGACCTGGCTTGAGGAGGATAGCGTCGGGGATGCCCATCTTGCCGATGTCGTGTAGAAGGGCGCCACGGCGGATCTGGACCAGGGCCGTCTCGTCGATGCCCATGGTACGGGCGAGGCGCACTGTCATCTCGGTGACGCGCTGGGTGTGGCCCTCGGTCTCGCGGTCGCGCAGGTCGAGGGCATGGGACCACCCTTCGAGGGTGGTATCGTAGGCGAGGGATAGCTCCAGGTTGTAGCGTTGGAGGTCCTGGAAGAGGAGCGCGTTGTCTACGGCGATAGCAGTCTGGCCGGCGAGCGTTTCAAGGAAGTGGAGCCACTCGGCCTGAGGGTTGAGCGGCGTGCGGTGATACACTTCGAGCACGCCCATCACCTTGCCCTTAGCCATGAGGGGGAGGGCGAAGTAAGCGCCGGGGATGTCGGTTGCCGGTTGTCGGTTGTCGGTTGTCGGTTGATGGGCATGTAGCGAACTATTGTCGGCAGGCGATATTCGTCCGTCCGTAACCGACAACTGGCAACTGAGAACTGACAACTTACTGAGGTCGGGAACTTGCACCATCTTACGCTCAAGCGCGGCACGCCCGGCGAGACTCTTGAATTCAGGGACCAGGGACCACAAACCAACTGATCCCTGATCTCTGATCCCTGATCCCTGATCGCCGGTGCCGGCGGCGTATTCGAGGCTGCCGGTGCGTTGGTTGAGCACCAGCACGCTGGCCGCATCGACATTCAATTGGTGGGTCACCTGGCATAGCACCACTTCCAGGGTCTGGGTGAGGTCGAAGCTAGAGGTGATGGCGTTGTCGATAGTGCGCAGGGCGTTGAGGCGCTCGATCTGACGCTTGATCTCTTCTTGGGAGCGCTTGCGTTCAGTCACATCTTGCAACATGGCTATAGCGAGTTGGGGCACGCCCCTGGCATCGCGCAGGGCCGACACGAGGAGGTTGACCCACACGGTGTCGCCACTCTTCTGGATGTAGCGCTTCTCCATGCTGTACATGTGGCGCTTCCCCTCGAACAGCTCTTTGAAATAGTGCGCGTTCAGGCCCACGTCCTCGGGGTGAGTAACGTCGCGGAACGTCATGCGCTTAAGCTCATCGCCCGAATAGCCGAGTATCTCCTGGACGGGCTTGTTGCCCTCGATGACGAGGCCATCCTTGTCGACGATGGCGATAGCAAAGGCCGCGCTCTCGAACACAGCCCGGAAGCGCTGCTCGCTCTCGCGTATAGCGTCCTCGGCCCGCCGCCTCTCCAGGGCGTTCACCAGGATCTCGCCCACGATCTTGAGCAGGCCTATACTGTCCTCGGACCAGCCTTCGGCGGGGGCCAGGGATTGGGGATCGCGGTGCAGGTTGCCGGTCGTCCTAGCCCCTGATCCCAACTCCCTAACCCCTGTCCTGTCCATACCGAGCGCGCCCACCAGGGTCTTGTTGTACACCATCGGCACGAGCAGCACCGACTTGCTCGCCATGGCGGTGAAGAATTCACGCTCGGCTCGCGCTTCGTCCGGCAGTTGGGATACCCGTGGGATGTGCAATGCTTCTCCCTGGTTGAGATGGGTATACGACCAGGGCAGCGCGCTGATGGGCAGGTCCTTTGTGACGCCCATCATGGGCACTACACCGTGCGCGCACCATTCGTGAGTAACCATCATAATACCCGGCATTGAGAGCTGAGTGCCGAGCGCCACGTTGGTTGTCGAGCGCCCTTCGTCGAAGCGAATCACGTAGCAGCGGTCAACATCCACGTAGGTGCCTACGGCACGCAACGCCTGGCGCACGCCGTTATCAAGCTCGTGCGTGCCCAGGTTGATGAAATTGGTGGAGATCGCCATCACGAGGCGCTCAAACTCCACACGGTCCCGCAGGTCCTGCTCGATAACCAGCCGCTCGGCAAGACGCTGAGAAGCTTCCTGGTAGAGGCGGGCGTTCTCCTTGTTCTGGCTCGACAATGTGCGCGAAGCCTTGTAGACGAGGGCGAAGAGAGAGGCGTAAAGGATAATGAACCCTATGCCTACCGCCGACCAGGTGAAGAGGCTTACCTCGCTGTTGAGCGCGTCCACGGCGTCGAGATCGAGGTACACTTCGAACACCGCGCCAGGCTCGGTCTCGCCCGCCGCCACGAACGGCACGTATATCTCCAGCAGACGGTCGAACTGCTCTCTTTCGAATTCGTTTTCCGCGCTGTCGAGGCCGGTCACCTCCATGTGGATATGGCCGACCAGGGCTTCAAGCTGGTCCTCTTCCAGGGGAAATCGCTCGCCGACGAGCTGGGGCTGGTCCGAGTAGAGAACCACGCCCTCGGCGCTCCACAATTTGATGCGAACAACGTGGTCGCGGAGCATGGTGGTTATGATCAGCTCGTCCAACTCCCGGAAGCGCGCGGAATTGATATCCCACGGTTCCGTCAATTCGTAGGGTTGAATCCTGGGAGAAATGTAGAGATTCACCAGGTCGGCGGCGTGCTGGCCCTGCTGGTGTACCGCGCTCTCCTCGACCTTCTGCTGGATGCCTATGGCAAGCGAGATACCAAGCACCAGGATCAGTATAAAGCTGATCGCAGAGAAAGTAGATAACAGGTTGGGCCTGAAGCGGAGGACGCGCTTTATGGGTGCCATAGTTGATTTTGGATTTTGGATTTTGGATTTTGGATTTTGGATTGCTGGTAACTGCAATCTGAAATCCGCAATCCGCAATCAGGTCATTGTTACTTTATCGCCCACCTGGGTCTCGCTGGAGGCTATTGTGCCGGTGGGCAACTCCACTGCCAGCTTTGCGCCACGGACTATGCGGCCAACTCGCCACGGTCTTATACCCGTGTACATGAACACCACAGCCCCCTCATTGTCTACGAACAGGACGTCGAGTGGATAGCGCATGAAGAACATATGGATCGAATTGCAGGGGTCGATCACCAGCCCGCCGCCACCTGGGAGCGGGGGAGCCATCATCAGCCCGCGTCCGCGCGCCAGGAAGTTGGTGGCGCACACCGCCTGCGTGGCGATTGTCGTGCCTTTGGTGCTGTTGAGGATTGTCATCGGCATAGTTGTTAGAAGTAAGAAGTAAGAAGTGAGAAGTGAGAAGTATAAGCAAGCTCTCATTTCTCATTTCTCACTTCTTACTTCTCATTTCTCATTTTCTAGTTCGCGAAGGCGCTCATGATCTTGGGGACCGCCGGTCCGAGGATGACGATATAGGTGGCAGGGAAGATGAGGAATACCATCGGGATCATCATCAGGATGGGGGCCTTGTGGGCCTGCTCCTCGGCGCGCTGCCGGCGGCGAATTCGCATCTGCTCACTCTGGATGCGCAACACCTTGGAGATCGACACACCTAGCTGATCGGCCTGCACGATGGAGGCCACGAAGGTGCTAAGGTCGGGTACGCCGGTACGCTGCACCAACTCGTGCAGGGCTTCCCGCTTGCTCTTGCCGACCCGCATCTCGGAGAGCGCTCGTTGGAACTCCCAGGAGAGGGCGTTGTTCCACTTCTCGGCCACCCTCTGCATGGCCCCATCGAAAGCGAGGCCGGCTTCCACGCTGATCGTCATCAGGTCGATGGCGTCGGGGAGGGTCTTGAGGATGACCTTCTGCCGCTTCTTGATGCGTCCCCTGAGCCAGAATACCGGCAGTAGATAGCCGACCAGCGCCATGACGGTAGGGTATAGGAGCATGCCCATAGGCTCGGCACCCATCAAGATACTGAGGCCGAAAGCCGCGCCGCCAAGCATGACCATTGCCATCATGCGCGCGCCCATGAACTCGGAGGTGCCCATGTTGTAAGGGTTGCCCGCCAGGACTAATTGCTGGCGCACCTTCTCCATTCCCTGAGCAGGGGTAAGCTTCCCCAGGGCGCGTGTGATCCCGGCTACGACGGGCTTGATCACGCGGTCGGCGAATGGCTGCTCAAGCTCAAGCTCTTCCAACGAGCGCGGTCGCTCGGCGAAGTTGGTGAGGCGCGCCTCGATGGAAACTGCATTGCGCCTGGGCAGTGCGATCCAGATGACCCCACCCAGGATGCCGAGGGCGACCAGCGCGGGTACGAGATAGAGAAGTAACTGGTTCATTTCTTCCTCCGTGTTGCCGGTTGTCGGTTGTCGGTTGTCGGTTGCCGGTTGTCAGTTGTTAGTTCGTATCCTGATTTTCTGATAACCGACAACCGACAACTGACTACTGACAACCGGCAACTAGACTTCGATGTTCACTATCTTCCGTATAATCATGAAGCCGACAAATACGAGTATGCCGCCGCAGATGGGCATTATGATCCAGGGGAACTCCCACATCGTGTTCATGTAGGAGGGGTTGATCAGAGTTACTACGACGCCGATGAAGGGAGGAAGCGCCGAGATAATATAGCCGGACACGCGTCCCTGGGCTGTCAGCACCTGGATTTCACCTTTGATGCGCACGCGCTCGCGGATGGTGTGGGAGATGGTATCGAGTATCTGGGCGAGGTTACCGCCCACCTCGTACTGGATGTTGATAGCGGTAATCAGCAGATCGAGATCGTCGGAGGGGAGGCGGCGCATAAGGTTGTTTAGGGCCTCCTGCGGGCTGAGGCCAAGCCCCACCTCTCGTACCACGCGCTTGAACTCAGTGCCTATGGGGTCGGGCGATTCGCGGGCAACCAGGTCCATGGACTGCAACATCGAATAGCCGGAGCGCAGCGAGTTAGCCATCAAACCGATGGTGTCGCCCAATTGGCCGTTGAAGTCCTTGAGACGCTTGGAGATGCGGAACTTGACGAATAGATCGGGGGCAAAGAACCCGAGGCTTATGCTTGCCAGGCCGAAGATGACCGTCTGGACAGCGCCACCGCGACCCAGGTAAAGGCCAACGGCTGCCCCGGTGATGGTGGTGAAGACCTTAACGAGCATGAATTCGAACAGGGTCAGCTTGAGGTCGGCCTGGGCGAGCCGCCGCTGAACGGTCTTGCCGAAGGTGCGCTGCGAGACCGCCTTGTCCACGCGAGCGGCAAGCTGGGTTTCGCCGAGGCCGAGGCTGAACTGTTTCTTCTCGCCTTTTTCGTCTTTCTTCTCTTTCTCTTCCTTAGGGCCGTCGCCCGCGAAGCGCTCCAGGCGTCCCTTGACATCCGGGTTGCCTCCGCTGAAGCGGTAGATCCCAAAGAACAGCCCCAGCACAACCAGAGCGACTATTGACGGTATCAGTAGCTGGTCCATACTTGCTCCCGTTAGTTGTCAGTTGTCAGTTGTCGGTTGTCAGTTCGCTAGATATTACCGACAACTGACAACTGGCAACTGACAACTCCTGCGACTAGAAGAACCTCTCGTTATATCCAAACAGGTTAGGCGGCAGGTAGATGTTGGCCGCTTCAAACTTCTCGATGAACTTGGGGCGGATACCGGTGGGCTTCATTCGGCCCACGATCTTGCCGCCTTCGATGCCGGTCTGCTCGAAGACGAACACATCCTGCATCACGATAACGTCGCCTTCCATGCCTTGCACTTCCGCGATACTTGAAATCTTACGCGAGCCATCCTTGAAGCGGCTTTGCTGCACGATCAAGTCGACCGCAGCGGCAATCTGCTCTCGGATAGCTTTCACGGGCAGTTCCATGCCGGCCATGAGCACCATCGTCTCAAGGCGAGCAAGGGCGTCGCGGGGGGTGTTGGCATGGAGGGTGGTCAATGAGCCGTCGTGGCCGGTGTTCATCGCCTGGAGCATGTCCAGCGCCTCACCGCCTCGGCACTCGCCCACCACGATCCGGTCGGGGCGCATTCGGAGGCAGTTGATCACCAGGTCGCGGATCGACACCTCGCCGCGTCCTTCGATGTTGGGCGGCCTCGACTCCAGGGTAATTACGTGCTCCTGGCGAAGCTGAAGCTCGGCGGCATTCTCTACGGTGATGATACGCTCGTCGTTGGGGATCCAGGCCGACAGCACATTCAGGGAGGTCGTCTTACCGGAGCCGGTACCGCCCGAAACCACTATATTCAGCCGGGCCTCTACGCAGGCCTTGAGGAAGGTCGACATCTCAGGGGTGAACGTGCCAAAGCGGATCAGATCGTCGGCTGTAAAGGGGTCCTTTGAGAACTTACGGATGGTGATCGTGGGGCCGTTGATACAGAGGGGAGGGATGATGGCGTTCACGCGGGAGCCGTCTGGGAGACGGGCGTCAACGAAAGGCGAGCTTTCATCGATACGCCTGCCGAGCGGGGCCACGATACGGTCGATCACGCGCATTACGTGCTCGTCGTTCTGGAAGACCACGTTGGTCTTTTCGAGCCGACCGTGGCGCTCGATATACACCAGCCTCGGCCCGTTGACCATCACTTCGTTGATGGAGTTATCCTTCAGGAGAGGCTCTATAGGCCCGAAACCAAGAATTTCGGCTGCGACCGCTTCGAAGAGGCGGGCGCGGTCGACGCGCGTCAGTATTATGTTCTCCGCGTCCAGGATCTCGCCGAAGATCTCCTCCACCTGGCGGCGCACTTCGTCGGTGCGTGTCAGGTCGAGCTTGGGATCAAGCTCGGCGATCAGTTTGTGCTGCACGCGGTTCTTGAGGTCGAGAAAGTTTTCGCCCGTGGTAGCCATGCCGGGGCGGACGGCCTCGTTAGGCCCGCCGAGGCGACCCGTGCCGCGAGGAAGGACACTTGAGGGTGATGCTGTGCCCGGTGCCTGGGCCGGCCCACCGGAGGGCCTGGGAAGCTGGCCTGTACCACCCTGGGGCATGTTACTGTTGCCGCCGTTCGGTAGAGGGTCGGTTGCACCGATTCGCTTGAGTAGAGACATCGTTTTACCTCTTTAAAATGCGGAGTGCGGAATGTGGAGTGCGGAGTGGGGATCTGCTACGGAAATCGTTCCGCATTCCGCACTCCGCATTACCTGAAGGCCGCCTTTAGTTTTGAAAGTAGCTTGCCTTGCGTCGCGGCGTCCTGTGCCTGCACGTTCGCGGTCGCCTGGGCCAGTTGACTCTCTTCGGCTGTGCTGGCGGTGAGTAGCCGGGCCAGGCGATATACGTCGCGCGAGAATGGGTGCTCGCGTGCCGAGATCACCAGTGGCACGCCCTGGTTCACTGCCATCAGCATCGCTACGCCGTCGTTGCTGAGGCCGACCAGTATCTTCTGCCGAAGGGTCTCTTCCACCGCTTCAACCTTGATGCCGCCCGCGCTGCCCGACCTGTTGAGCACCAGCTTGACCTTCTCCGTCGGGTAGCTGAGCTTCTCGACCACCTCAAGGTAGAGCTTCACGTCCTTGATGGCGGTCATTTCGAGGGTCATCACCAGCAAGATGTCGTCGGCCAGATCCATAGCGGTGAGGATGGTATCGGCGAAGGAAGGCCAGGTGTCCATCACCACATAGTCATATTGAGCCGATAGCTCGACCAGGATACGGCGGATATGCTCGGCTGTGATAAGCTCGGCCATCTCCGGCTGCGGGGGCGCGAGGAGCACTTTCACCCCGGACGAATGTGTCGCCATCAGGTCGTTCAGCAGGTCGGCATCCAGGTCGTCTATGTGCTCGACCGCATCGACCATCGTCTTATTAGAGAGGAGATTGAGGAGCACGCCTACGTCGCCGAAGTAGAGCGAGCCGTCTACGAGGGCTACCTTCTTCTGAGTCGAGAGCTTGAGGGCCACCGCCAGGTTGACGGCCACCGTGGTGCGGCCAACTCCGCCCTTGGGGCTTACTATCGCCATGATGCGGCCCTGGTGCGATTCTTCCTGGCCGCTCTTACCGTTGGCCGACATCATGCCGGACACCGGCACGGAGGCAGCCTGGGCCATCGCCCGCTTGCTCGACTCCAGCCTGTAGACGTGACGGATCGAGCGCACAAGGTCGTCGCCTGAGAAGGGCTTGATCAGGAACTCGCGCGCCCCGGCAAGCATGGCGCGGCGCAGGTAGTCTTGCTCGCCCTGCACCGACATCATGATGATGCCGATGCCAGGCAGCTCGGTGCTCAACAGCTCCGCCGCCTTGATGCCGTCCATCTCGGGCATATTGATGTCCATCAGAACGACATCGGGCAGAAGCTTGCGCGAGGTCTCGATAGCTTCGGGTCCGCTGGCGGCGGTCCCTATCACCTCGATGTCGCGCTCGAACATCAATAGTTTGCTCAGGTTCTCACGTGTATCGGCGATGTCGTCTACGATCAAGACCCCGATCTTTGGCATAGAGCTGTTGGCTCCGGAGGTGTCCATGTTCCTCTCCTGACTCGATTTATGGTGCGTGGTGGGGGATACTATCTACTACGTACTGCGTTGTGCGTATTGCGGTTGGTTATTAGCGGCCCACGACTGCGGGCGGGAGCACACCATATTGCTGGATCAGCGTTTCGAGTGTGATGCCAGTGGTCTTCTCCACTTCTTTGTCGCCGCGTAGGTCGTTGCCCTGCTCGTCCTTCAGCACCACGCCGGCCTCATCCTTCTGAGGAGCGGAGGAGCGAAGCGTCAGGTCGATCACGCCGTTCTGGCGGGCGTAGATGATCACCTCGGCTTGCTGGTCGGTCACGCCCAGCACCAGCACGCTACGGAATGGGGCGTTCTCGTTGTACATAGAGGCGGCACTGGGGGCAGGGCCGGTGGTGGCGGCTGCTTCCTCCGAGGTGGCCTGGTTGCGCTGGCCGGCTGGGGCATCTTGCGCCAGGTTGATCACGCGCATGACATGGATATTCTGGAGGAGGGTCTTAGTGGAGGTATAGACGCCCACTTCATACTCTATCTTGCCGTCGGCGGCGGGAGGCTTGGGCTTGTCATATGCGATCACGACGGTCCACAGCAGGTCGACGTAGTCGTTTTCCATCACGACGTTGCCAAAGGTGCTCTTCTCGGGTACGGCCAGGGCGAAGGCGCGCTCACCTTTCGCGAGGATGCTGGAGAAGCCGGTCTCGGTTAGCTGGTTAGTCTGTATCATCTGGCCTTTGGCTAGAGGGGCCAGGGTCATCTTGCCGAATACGGTGGCAGGCGAGGTGGTAGTGCCTGAAGGCTGGGTAGACACCTCTATATCAACGGTGGCTACGTTCGTAGAGTCGAGCATAGTGTAGGCGGGAAGGTCGCGGTTGACTACCGCCACGCTGACCAGCACAGGCTCGACCGCGGTGGCGGCGTTTGCGCTTGGGTCGTTAGCCGAGGTCGATAGGCGACCCGACATCACTACGTAGACGACGACGAACGCCATAGCGGCGAGCACCGCCCCCAGCAATAGCAGGAATTTTCCTCCGCGTGTTTTCATGGCTCAATGCCTCCAATCTGTATGAGAGATATGAACGGAATACCTATGACAATTGCAAGTGAAGGCCCCAAAGGCGTGTCCAGGGTGACCTTCGATTCAACTATAACGGAGAGCGCGCACAGCCTCTATAGCCCATAGGGGGTGACCATAGTAGCCCAATCGTCCCACGCGCTGAATGGCCCGAGGCAGAGCGCCGCCGGGCGTGCTGACAAGCGCTAGATAGCGGCCAGGGAAGGTGTGTTTTCAACGCAGGGATAGCAGAGGATAGCAGCGTTTTCTTATGGTTCTCTGCTATCCCTGCTAGCTCTGCGTTGGAGAAACTGTAGTCTTAGATCCTGCTCAAAATTGCCTGGAGCGATCAGCGGCCAATATGGCATCCAGGCGGCGGCGGTATTGGAGGTGGCGGGCAGGGGTGAGTGGAGGGGAGAGGAGGGTGTCAAGCTCGTCGGGGTGGAGGCGGGCCGACGTGAGGTTCTTCAGACGATCTGCTCGCATGAGAGGGAGCCGGCGCAACGCCTGCAGCCTGCCGCGCAAGATGTGGCGGTTGCGGCTGAGGAGGCCACCCAGCACGGCAAAAGCGTCGTACCGGAGGATGAGGGGCCAGTAGCGGCGCATAAGGACTTCCGGCATGTTCTTGTAGAGGAGCCAGACGCGGTTGCGGGCTATCAGGGCCGTCTTGAACGGCGAATTGTGCCCGCCAGTGGCCGAATACTCATGTAACACGCGCGCCCTGGGGTTGTGCACGGCGCGCCAGCCCCGGCTGCGGGCGCGCCAGGCGAGGTCCGCGTCCTCCAGGTAGCTGAAGAAGCGGCGGTCGAACAGACCGGCATCGCGCAGTAATTCGGTGCGGTAGAGGG
>JBAURA010000724.1:0-10738 GCA_049580985.1 Chloroflexia bacterium | reverse complement strand
TTGCGTTCTAGCCACTCGTCTGCTTGCAGCCATGGAGGACCATTCTGTATGTCATCCAATCTGCTCCTGCGTACTACCTCGGAAGGAGCATCAGGATCAAAGAGGAGCGGGATCCTGATTCCCAAGTAAGTGCCCACTTTCGGCTGAGTCCAACCCCAGCAGATAGACTTTGAACCCATGTGCTTTTGAAGCAACTCGTCCAGGTATAAGATGCCTCCTGTGCCCTTACCCCTGTTTACGAGCATGGCAGTATTGAATCCTTTGCCGGGGTCGGCAATATCGATAATCAACTCGTGTTGAAGGCGTACCAACCGATACCATACTGAGCTAGCACTCCCATGATTGATGGCATTGAAGATTGCCTGTGTGACAATCCGATAGAGTATCAGCTTTAGATCAGGTGACTCTCTTTCCACGCGCTCATCTATGTAACCCTCCAACCGATCGAGTTGTGGCCATTGAGTTCGCAAAGATGCCCAGAATTCACCTAATGCTTCTTCCAATGATTGGGGTGCAGCCTGATCGGCAAAGTCAGGCAACATTGCTCTATCTTCGGCTTCGACTCTGAGCAGGACTCGGGAAACGCGGTGCAGCAAATCGAGAAGTTCCCCTTCAGCATTGGATCTTCTCGATGTAGTTTCTGGTTTGATGGCTTGCTCAATTTGAGCGATCCTGTCTTCTAGGGTTCCCCGTGCTAAGTGCTCAAAGTTCAAGTGCTCATGAAGATGTATCGTTTGGGCGAGGAATCCCTGGTAGATTTGCTCGATATAACGGGCTGCTCCCAATTGGGGCATGATCGCTTGGGCAAAGTTACTGAGAAATATACGCAACGATGAACTAAATCCCCACTCGAGGTGGGCAAATCCAATGTAGAGCACACCCAATCGGCGATTTCTCATGCCCACGGGAATAAAAGCGGAGGCGGTGATCCCTTCTCCTTCGTGCCATCTCTGCCAGTTCTCAGGCAGTTCACATGCGTCCTTAGGGTCATAGAAGTGTGGCTCCCACACCTTCACTGCGTCCAAGATAGGCCCATCAGCAATTGAAACAGCCTCTGTCTTCAAGAACTTCGGCTGTGTGAACGTATTCTCAATTAGGTACTTCGCGCGGACTGGTAAGAGTGCGGCAGTGCCCAAGCCTAATGGGAAGAACACGCAGTAAGGTGTTTTGAAAAGCTTACTGGCTTCTTCAATTGCCTTGTCGATTGTTGTTTCGAAGCTGTGTGGACCAGAAATATTATCAAGGGCCTGCCTCTGCTCGTGATAGGCAAGCGGTGTACGTCGGGCAAATGCGGCGATATAGCTCGCAACCTTTTCTAGCGTTTCTTTGTCATGACGGTCAAAAGCATTGGTATGCCGACTATCGGCGAGTAACAAAGCGAGCAATAGATCGGGCCTGTCGAGATCAAAGATAGGCACCACTAATTCAGAGGCAAGATTTTTCAGAGACAGACCCTCGTGCTGAACCCCTCCCTTTCGTTTCCTTATGTTGTTCACCAAGAGTGGTTCCCTTGACTGGATGACTTCGGCTGAGTAGCCCCAGTTAATCGAATAGGTCTGTTCGCTAACACTGGCCGCTTCCGGGTCACTCAAGGGTGCTGCTCCAACTACCTGCAGTTTACATTCAGGGAATGGTTCGTCTCCGTTGCCAACACGCCGTGTAGCCATGAGCGTGTAATACTTTGGTTCGGGTCTGACAATGAAGAATAGCTCTAGATCCAGCCGAGTCTG
The DNA here is from genome assembly GCA_049580985.1 of Chloroflexia bacterium. Taxonomy (GTDB): domain Bacteria; phylum Chloroflexota; class Chloroflexia; order QHBQ01; family JADMIH01; genus JADMIH01. The sequence goes on along the minus strand of JBAURA010000724.1, from coordinate 9,008 downwards.
TATGATTTCGGCGATATGGGGGAATGCCGCCGTCAGGTCGTCAATTAGTGCCAACTCAGAGTTAACCTCTTTCAGAATTTCCGATTCGATCTGATCCAGTTGATGAGACCTCAGTAGGCGGAAGGTGCCCAGTACTGCCGCTGCACCGAGCACGGGGAAGTTTAGCAGGAGTGCTACCTCGAGCAGGTTGTTGGCCCTCCACTGGTCGTAAAGGTAGTGGAGCCAAGGGAATATTAAGAGCACGAATGTTGCGGCAGCGTAGCAGGCGACATAGAATGTCAGCCAGCTTATCGAAAAAGCAATGCGCCTCGAAGACAGTGTAGCGCTGTTTGGTGTCCTTGAGGTACCTTTGACCAAGAGATATACACCTGGCAGGAATAATGGCCAGAGATTGCTTATGCTTTCGGCAGGTAGATGATACAGGGTGATCAGGATCATCACACAGGGTGGTATGATGATCGCCAAAGCAATCAATACTCGCCGGACGGGGACTCTGAGCGAGTCTCCCTTCTCCGCCAAGCTGGCCCATGCCAGTAGCCATGCGGACACCAGGATGATAGGTAGCAGATAGAACATTACCCAGGCCAGGGATTCCACCTTGAAGCGGAGCAAGGTGAGCCCCGCATTGATCGTGATAGCCACTACCACGAGCGGAAGCAAAGCATGATACACCACGCGCAATAGTGTTGCGGGTAGTGTAATGCCGTGTATACGGTGTTGTTTCTGGCTCGTGGCCGGTCTCATCTCCACCAAGAATTCGCCAGGTTAGTACATTGGCACTAGAAGGCTCTAGTACACACATTTCTACTTAATACATCAAGACAGACTATAAAGCAACATATTCCTACCGGTAAGGGGCCTAGCTAGGCCAAAGTTGACACCAAGCTAATAGCTGTACTCAAGCTAGCTAGTCGTGGAGCCTTAGGTTGCATAGACTTATCCTGCAGTATAATCCCATGATGGCTGTAAGTTGTTGAAACCCCTTCGCCACGTCATTTTGCTGCCCTCCCAGTGTATTAGACATAAAATGCCTCCCAACCACTTAGCAATCAAGGAAGTCCCACGCATCGCCCAGCACCCAGCTAAGTACAGATAGCCTACCGTTGAGCATTCCGCACTCGGAGTCACTCCAAGGCCAGAGGTTGTTCCTTCCGTACTTGTTTTCGACCTTCCGCATAGCTGTTGGTGTCGTATAATCGTTTGCGTAACAGCAAGCCGTAATATGTAGAGACAAAGGCGGTGAATACGCGCTCTCTTATTCACGGCCCTACGAAACAAGGAGTGACGATGAGCGACCAACCGAATGAGCCAGGCAATCAAGGAGTAACTTCCGTCATACGCCACACGATCAAGCCAGGGATGGAGGCAGAGTATGAAGAATGGCTCAAGCGTCTCGCCACCATCGGCCACCGCTTCCCAGGGCACCAGGGCGCGAACATCATCCGCCCCGCCGAGGGGACGCACACCTACGCGATCATCGTGCGTTTCGATACTATCGAGCACCTCCAGGGCTGGCTCTCAGCCGAAGTCCGCCAGCAGCTCATCAACGAGGTAAAGCCTCTCCTCGCGCGAAGGGTTGAGGTGGATGTCCAGACCGGCCTGGACTTCTGGTTCACACCGCCTGCCTCACTGGCCGCCACCCAGTCCTTAGCTCCAACTCAGCACGTGAAGCCGTATAAGCAGTTTCTCATAGTGCTTTCAGCGATTTATCCGCTGGAAATCCTGGTCCACTTCACTTTTGATCCTTTGGCCCAAGCTATACCACTCCTTGGGGTGCCATACATCAGGGACCTTTTTGATGCGGTCGTCATCGTCACTTTCCTGACCTTCCTCATCATGCCGTACTATACCCGCATACTGGCGAAGTGGCTTTTTGATTGAGGTTCCAGGCGGCTATCACTCCCCGCCCATCTCCGCCACGACTCGATAGCCGCCCGCGCTCGCCTCCTCGCACAGGTCCCGCACTCTCTGTAGCGCCGCCTGTGCCTCCGGGTTGCTCCGCATGGCCGCGATCTCTTCCAGGCTATTCCATGGACCGAACGAGTAGAACAGCGCCGGCTCTGTCAGGCTTTGGATGAGAGTGCCCTGGGTGGCGGGTTGCGGTAGGCCCAGGAAAGCAGCCCCCAGCGCCTTCCATGCCTCGACAAATGCTGCCTCGTTTTCGGGCTTTATGCGCCACATCGCGTGCGTGTAGTATGCCTTCGCCATATATTAGCCTCCTGAACACCGGTCCGGGGATATAATCTGTGCTAAGATAATACCACTTAGCTGGCTGGAAGGTGACGCCTCATGAAGACGTATGGTTGCCAATCCATGGTCGCCCCCATCAGGAGGATGCTCCTGAAGCACCCACGCGAAGCGTTCGCCGGCCAGCACAGAGTTGACCAGCAGTGGGAGCGCCTGCACTACCTAGGCAGGCCACATTATAAGCAGGCGCTGGACGAGTACGATAGGTTCGTCAGCCTGCTCGACAGCTTCGGTATGGAGCTTGCCTTCCTGCCGGGGGACGATACTACAACGCTCGATTCCATCTACACGCATGACCCCCTGATCATTTCGGACCGGGGCGCGATCCTGGGTAACATGGGCAAGGCTGCACGCGCTCCTGAGCCGATGGCCGCGGGCAATTACCTGGAGACGATGGGCGTGCCCGTGCTCGGCGTGATTACAGGCGCTGGCCGGATGGAAGGCGGCGACGTGCTGTGGGTGGACGGGCGTACCCTGGCCGTAGGGCAGGGCTACCGCACGAACGCCGAGGGGATAAGGCAGTTGGGCGATCTGCTGGGCGATTCCGTTGATATCGTGCCCGTGCCCTTGCCGCACTGGACGGGGCCGGACGACTGCCTGCACCTGATGTCGTTCATCAGCATCGTGGACGACGACCTGGCGGTGGTCTACTCGCGGCTCATGCCCGTGCCGTTCCGCGCATGGCTCCTGGAAAGTGGCTTTACGCTGGTGGAAGTGCCGGATGAGGAATACGACACCTTCGCCTGCAACGTGCTGGCGGTGGCCCCGCGCAAGTGCGTGATGCTCACAGGCAACTCCCAAACCCAACAGCGTCTTGAAAAAGCAGGCGCGGAGGTGTGGACGTTCGAGGGACAGGAGATCTGCCTGAAGGGCACAGGCGGGCCAACCTGCCTCACCCGCCCCATCCTGAGAGCCTAGCCGCCCGCGCCCAGGGCCTTATCCATCGAGAATCTGACCGCCGTGACCTTCCCCTCGGCGGTCTTTGTATCGCCTGAGTAGAAGTCGCACACCACGAGCGCCTTCCTGGGGTGCAGATCAACCACGCGCGCCCGCAAGCTCGCGGGCAAATCAATGGAGGTGGGCTTGAGGTAGCGCACGCTCAATTCGCCCGTGACGTAGCTGAGAGAAGGGGGCGATCCATGCTCGCGACCTTCATCGCGGTAGGTCCAGGCGATAGCCGTCCAGATCGAGTGGCAATCTATCAGCGAAGCCACCAATCCGCCATACATAACGTTAGGGAACCCTGCGTTGTGCTCCGGCCCAGCCTGGAACGTGCAAACCACCTCGCTGCCATCAGGCGACCAGTAGCTCTTGATCCTGTGCCCATGCAGATTATCAGGTCCGCACCCATAGCAAGTGCCCGCCGCCCAGGCATCCTGTAACGCGATCCCGCCCTCTGTGTATTGCTGCCAGTCCATGATGCTCCTTGAAACGTAAAACGTGAAACGTAAGTGACGAGTGACGAGTGACGAGTGACGAGTGACGAGTGACGTGGTTACGTTTTACGTTTTACGTTTTGCGTCCTCCCCCGCTGGTCTTGCAGGCTCGACAGCATGAAGCCTTCATCGTCGAAGCGGCCGTAGCCTTCTCCGTCTACAACCCATTTGTGGAGGCCACTTTCCATGTCGTCGGCGATGCGCGCGAACCATTCGCCCAGGCTGCGGGCGACCAGCGGGCGGCGCACGTCGTCGTGGCGAAAGAGTATCACCTGGCCGGGGGTGCCCTCTTCGTTCGGGTCGGTATCCAGGCAGAAGTAGTCGCCGTCAGCGCTGTGCGCCAGGGGTATCCAGCGCGGGTTCCACCACAGGCCCTTGACGTATGTCGTTGGCTTGTTCCGGTTTCCAGGCGTGAATTGCCCCTCGCGTGCCATCTTGCACTGGAACCGCCACGCTTCCAGGATCGAGGCCAGCGGCAGTAGCTCCCAGTTGCCGATGAAGCCGTGCGAATCGGTGGCCTGGCCGTCGTTGGTCAGCAAGTAGCTCTTGAGGTCGGCCGGAAATTTCAGCCTCATCGCTCGAGCCACGCCTGCGATCTCCTTCGCCCCGGCAGGGGGGTTGAGTTCCACGCCGGGGGCGTTCGCGGCGACCCACCGCTTCATGCGCTCAAATGCATCCATCGGGGAGCCTACTCCGTAACCAGCCAGATCTCGCGTTGCGGCGTGCTCAACCACTCGATGCCGTCCTCGGTAACTAGGACGTCTTCTTCCAATCCGATGTAGCCGCGATCGGGCACGGCCACCCCTAGTTCCAGGGTGAAGACGTTGCCCGGCTCCACAATGCCATACGGGGTCTGGCCGTAACGGTCCCAGCGAGGCCCGAGGAGGGTAGCGCCGTCGTGGGCTACCCTGCCGAGGCCGTGGCCGAGCGCGTGGCGGTACTCAGGGTAGCCCGCGCTCACCAGGTACTCACGCGCCGCCTCGTCCACCTGCCAACCTACAACGCCAGGCTTGAGTCGTGCCGCGCCCGCGTCGATTGCTCCCCAGCAAGCACGCCATGCGTGTGCCACATCGTCCGGGATGGTGCGTTCACCTGGTTGGGGCACGTACCACATCCGTTGCAGGTCGGAACAGTAGCCGTCCTGCTTCACGCCGAAGTCCATGTGCAGGAGGTGGCCCGCTTGGACCGCAAAATCACCGGGGGCGGTATGCCCAGGCACCGAATCGGGTCCGGCATTCACGATGGGACAATATTCCTCGCCCCAGGCGGTGCCCAACCCCAACGCCTTGCGGGCCGCCGTGAGCCGGCCCGCGATCTCGCGCTCGGTCTCGCCCACGCGCAGGCTCGCGCCCAGGTCCGCGTATAGCCTTTCGGTTGTGCCGATGGCCTGCCGGATAAGCTCCACTTCGGTGGCGGATTTGCGCCCGCGCAGAGCGGCCACCAGGGCCTCCGCCGAGACGAAGCGGCTGGTATAAACGGCGCTGTCGGAGGTGTTGAACGTATCGAGCAGCTCGACGTACATCCCGTAGGTCAGGCCGTCGGCGGCGGGGTCGTTCTGCGAGAAGTTCAGACCTATCTTGCCGGGGCCGAGGCGGGTGATAGCCTCGCGGAGGGCGGGCTTGATGCTCTCGTCGTAGGTGATCACCTGGGTGTAGCCGCCGATAGCCCGCACGTTCTCGGCATCGTAGCGCCCGACGATGGCGATGCGCTCGCCGGAAGCCGACAGGAGGAACGCGGAATGCCAGGTGAAATCCATACCCGTGATCAATTCCAGGCAGGGGTCGGGCGTGAGAGTGGTCTCGCGGGCAAAGGTAAGCCAGGCGTCCAGCCCCTGCGCGCGCAGGAGCGAAATGGCCTGGTCAAGCTTTTCGTTCACGATCTGGAAATTGGCGCTCATAGAGGCTCCTTTTCGCTGTGTCACGCCATTATACAGCTAATGCCACAAGCCCAAGGATGACTCTTGTGAATAGAGAAACAGGTCGCTACACGACCTGTTTCTCTATTCACAAACTAGATTTTGAGAGGTCTAGCGCATCTGCAAAGACTGGAAGGCGATCAGGACGCCCAGCACCGCCACCACGAGGGCGGACGCCATAGGCAAACGGGCCAGCAGGCCGGACCCGAAGCGCAGGCGGGATGGGTCGAAGCGACTCATCAGGCCCCTTCCATAGACGACCAGCAGACCGAGAACGGTGAGCACCGCCGCCAGCCCCAGGCTGAAGGAGAGTATCCACGCGAGACCCAGCGCCACCCGGTGGTAGGCAATCGCCGCCAGGAGGACCACCAACGCGGTCGGGCATGGAATGATGCCGCCCGTGATACCCAGCGCCAGCAGACCGCCCATCGTCACTTTGCTGCCGTCCGCCGGCAGGTGAGTGTGGGGCTTACCGAAGGGGCCGTGCGAATGCGGCACGTTTGAAGCATGGTCGTGATCGTGAGTATGCTCATGGTCGTGGCCGTGTGAATGATCGTGCTCATGGTCATGATCGTGATCGTGGGTGTGCTCAATGCCGTGCACGTGATCATGGTCATGGTCGTGCGTATGAGCGCCAGATGCGCGGGAGGCCTGCCACAGGCGAAACCGCTGGACGAAAAGAACAACGCCCATGATCACGATCAGCATCCCGGAGGCGAAGCCGATGATGGGGTAGAGCACGTCGGGCAAGATAAAATTGGCGGCGAACAGGACGATCAGCCCCAGGGCGAATACGCCTATTGTGTGGCTGATCGTTACGGTCAGCCCCAGCAACACAGCGTGCCTGGCGGTGCCCCGCGTGCCCACCAGGTATGCCGCCACGACCGCTTTGCCATGTCCAGGCGACAGGGCGTGCCCCGCGCCCCAGAAGAACGCGAGCATGAGGCCCAGGAGCATAGCCCCGAACGGCAGGTTGTCCTGCGAGATGAGGGAGGCGACTTCGTCGACACGCTGCTTAGCCCAATCGACCGCTCCCTGCCCCGACTGTGCCGGTTGCCCGGCGGGCGCGGGGGCTGTGCCGGGAGCAAATACGAGGGTGGCGCCGGTCTGAGAGAGCGGGCCGGAGGTCGCGTCCGGGTTGTACTGGGTCAGACGGGCCGTCTGGTCCACCTGGGGCACATCCGATTCTTTGAACATAGTCCCCTGGGCCGGCAAAGCGACGACCTCTCGCCATCCGACATGGTTGGCGAAGTTGCTATCACTGTATTCGATCCTGCCCGTTGCCAGGCCAGAGAGTGGCGCGCTCAAGTGCATTTCCAGGCGTAGCGTGGGCAGGCCGCCATTGCCGGGCGGGAAGCTGAGGGCCGTTTCGCCAATCGTGAGCGGTACGTCCGCGCCGTCAACCTTGAGAGAGAGGCCCTGGAGAAGTTCGCCCGACTTGCGGGAGATATAGGTTGCGCGCTCCTCGTCCGTCAGATCTGTAGAACGGTCGGGGCGGATCGCGCCAAGCTCCTGGAAGGCAGGTATCTCTGCCTTATCAACGATATAGAGCACTTCCACCTTATCCTGGCCGATTGTGAGGGCGCTGTACCTGTTGATGCTGAAATTGCCCATAGGGTGGGCGCTCGCCTTGCGCGGCATGGCGAAGGCGGCAAGGGCCACCACGAGCGCGGACAGGAGAACGATACGGAGTGAGCGTGTCATGTGCTTTATCTCCTCGCCAGGTCGGCGGCTTGCCGCGCGTGCAAGATACTGAAATGCGGGTTGGTAGCCAGGGCTTTCTCTATGCTCGACTGGCCTGCCGCTTCGTTGCCCAGCGCCTTCTCGATCATGCCCATGTGGTAGAAGAAGAGCGCGTTCTGAGTGCCGAGGCGGATGGCCTTCCGCATGGCCGCCCGCGCGTCGTCGTAGCGCCCGGCCTTGTAGTATGTCCAGGCCAGCGTATCGAGCGTGTTGACATCCTGGCGGGTCGCGGCGGCGGCCTCGGCCATAGTTACGGCTGAGGGGATGTCCATGTCATGCTCGGCCAGGAATGCCGCCTTCTCTATATCCACGTTCACACCCCCGGCCTCGAACACCTTGAAGATGTAAAGCACGGTATCGTACTGCTCCTTCGCGGCCCCGGGGTTGCCCGCCACCGTGTAGAGGTCGCCGAGGGCCGTAAGGTACTGGGGTAGCGGCACCGTGGCTACCGCCTGCTTGTAGAGGTCAATGGCCTCCCCGGTCTTGCCCTGCGCCCACCGGACCTGTGCCAGTCCCGCATAGGCGTGTAGATAGTCGGGATAGCCCATCAGCGATTCGTTGTAGGCTTGCTCGGCCTTATCAAGCTGGCCGGAGTTGAAGTAGAGGTTGCCCAACTGGTAGCGGCACCAGGCGGTGTTCTCGGCGGCGGGGCTGCCCGCGCGGATCGCCTGCTGCATCGCCTCTATCGCGCCCGGCACGTCGCCGTATAGCTCGCGGGCGTAGGAGACGCGGGAGTACGAGCCGAGGTCGGGGCGCAAGTCGATCATGCGCTGGAACGACCCGACCGCACTCTCGTAGTCGCCCAATTCTACCTGGGCGTCACCCACCACGCCGTAGGCATAAGCCTTTTCGGGTATCAGGGCCTGCGCTTTCAGGCCCCAGTCGAGGGCCGTGTGGAACTCGTGCAGAGAGAGGTTGAGCGTGCCCATGCCCGCCATGGCGTCGTAATAGTCCGGTTTGATGGCGAGAGCCTTCGTAAGAGCAGCCTCGGCCTGCGTGTAGTAGGAGGGGTCATTCGTCTCGCGGGCCTTCTGCTGGAAGGCAAGGCCAAGCTCTGCGTAGGCTTTGTAGTCGTCGGGGTTGACCTTCACGCGGTCCTGGGCGGACGCGATGATGCGGTCGGCGTAACCTGTCTGCGTGCCCGCACCTGAAGTAAGGATGTCGGAGACGTGCTGCACCACTGGCGCTGGGCCGGTCTGCGCCCGCTGCCCGGTAAGCGACGTAAAGGCAATGCTCAACCCACCGATGATGAGGCCCACGGCCATCAGCAGCGTAAGGTTGATGCCGCCGCCTGCTTCTCTCTTCTTCACGATGTTCCCGTAAGTTGCTTTCATGACTCTCCAGATACCGGTTGTCAGTTGTCGGTAGTCGGTAGTCGGTAATTACGTTTTACGTTTTACGGAAAAGAACAAGGTGTAGGGGCGGGCTTGAAACCCGCCCCTACGGATTTCTTACTTCTGCGCAGCCTTGCGGCGAACCGCGTAGCCGGTCAGGAGGATGAGGCCGCCGAGGAAGGCGATGCCACCGATTACAAGGCCGTAGATGTCGGCCAGGTGATTGATGCCGCTACCGGTGATCGGCATGCCGGGAGGCGTGCCACCGGCCGGGGGCTGCGCGCCACCCGAAGGGGGGCAGGCAGGCGCGGGCGGGCATACGGGAGCATCCCC
>JBAURA010000723.1:0-7007 GCA_049580985.1 Chloroflexia bacterium | reverse complement strand
CCTCACAGGCGATAAATGGGCTGCTTGACGCGCTTCCGTGTTCGTGGGTAAATCCACGTGGCGCGGACGACGCCGCGCACCATAAGCCGTACCAATGGGCAGTGGCGCATGAGGTTGGGTTGACCTTACCTCGTACTCTTGTCACTAACATGCCGGAGGCCGCCCGCGAGTTCGTAAATGAGGTTGGTGTGGGGAGGACGATCTTCAAAGCCTTCCTGGCATCATACGAAGCCTGGCGTGAAACTCGACTGGTTGAGAGTGAAGACCTGGAACGGCTTGACCTGGTACGGTATGCGCCTGTTATATTTCAAGAGTACGTGGAGGGAGTGGATATACGTGTGACCGTGGTCGCCGACCAGGTGTTCGCCGCAGAAATCGACGCGCGTAACACATCGTATCCTGTCGATATGCGGATGGTGATCGGTGAAGCTGCCCTAAAGCCCACGAAACTGCCACCGAAAGTACACAAGCAGTTACTTAAGCTCCAACGCCGCTTGGGGCTAAGTTATGGGGCCATAGATATGCGCCGCACGCTAGATGGAGAATACGTTTTCTTCGAGGTCAATCCAGCTGGACAGTGGCTATTCGTAGAGCAACGGACAGGGCTTCCTATCAGCCAGGCTGTTGCTGATTTACTCGCATCGCTTGACGAGCAGCCTGGATCGGGGGCAGGTGCCCAATGAGAACTATGAGAACTATAACAGGCAAAATTATCTTGCCACCGAATGCCCCAGGTGTAAAGGCGGGCCAGGTCCTTATCGAAGTCAGAGATGTTTCCATGTCTGATGCTCCTTCCAAGGTTATCGCGGAGCAGACGCTAGAGAATGTTCGTCTGAAACCGGGTGGGAAAATCAAATTCAAAATCCCCGTTCCTGAAGTGGAAGCGAATCGTACCCTGTCGCTTCGGGTACATCTTAGTGTGCATAGAGGCGATCGCGTTCAATCAGGCGATCTTCTTACGACCACTTATATCCCCGTTCCCAACACAGGAACATCTGGACCGATCGAAATTCCTGTGGTCGTTATTTAGCGTGTGATGCCATTGTGGACTGAGCGGTCTACGGTCTCGACAGCAGCTTACAAAGCGTCCGTATTGAGCAGCATCGCGCTAACCCGCCCACCCACCTCCACAAACCGCACATCCTCGCCAACCACCAGCAGCGCGTTTGCCTTCGCCATCGAAGTCAGCATCTCCGACCCCTGCGCTCCTGTCGTGCGCGCCACGTACTCCTCGCCCTCCAGCGACACCACCCCGCGTATGTAGTTCTCGCGCCCAGGAGAGCTTTCGATCCGCTCCAGGGCGCGGGCTGTCACCGTTGGCCTGTACAACTCCTTCCGCCCCAGCATCTTCATCACGGCAGGTCTCCCGAATAGCTCCATCGTCACCATGCTCGATACCGGGTTGCCCGGCAGCCCCAGGAACGGTACGCCTCTCTCTCCTACCCTGCCGAAGGCCAGCGGCTTCCCCGGCTTGATCCTCACCCGCCACATATTGATCGTACCCATCTCCATCAGCACCTGCTTCACGATATCATAGTCTCCAACCGACACCCCCGCCGACGTTACCAGCAGATCGGGTCGCAGAGCCAGCGCCTCCTCAAGCTTGCTCACCAGGCTGTCGCGGTTGTCCCGCGCTACCCCCAGGTCGAACGCCTCCGCGCCCCACCACCGCAGCTGCGCAGCTACCGCATAACTGTTCGTGTTTCTTATCTGCCCCGGCCCCGGCCTCTCGCCCACGTCCACCAGCTCGTCGCCCGTAGCCAGCACTGCCACCCTGGGCCGCCTGTGCACCCTCACCGTCGCCCTCCCCACCGACGCCAGCACTCCTATGGTCCCGGCCCCGATGCTATCCCCAGCCCGCAACACCACCTCTCCCTCTCGTATGTCGCCCCCCGCGCGCCGCACGTTCGTGCCCTCGCCCACCCCCTTGTAAATGGCGACTTCACCTCCCACCTCCACAGCCGCCGCCCGCGAGTGCTGAGGCTGCAAGCCGGGTACATCCAGGAGCCTCCCCTCGCTCGTGTCCTCGAACCGCACCACCGCATCCGCCCCCAGAGGCACCGGCGCGCCCGTCATAATCCGAAACGCGGTCCCGGCCCGCACTCTGTCATCTGGCCTGGGTGCGCCGCCCGCAGGCAAATAGCCGGTCACCTTTAGCCGGGCAGGCTTCTCGCCGGTCGCCCCAACCACATCCAATGCCCTCACCGCGTAGCCGTCCATAGACGAGTTATCGAACGGCGGTATGTTCATATCCGCCGTAACGTCCTCGGCCAGCACCAACCCAAGCGCCTCCGGCAACGCTACCCCCACCGACTCCAAAGGCGCGAAGTTCGCCAGTATAGCCTCCAACGCCTCCGCAACCGTTACCCCCGACAGCGCGGGCCTGCCACCCGTAACGCCCTCATTCTGCCTTTTCATCTCAGCTTTCCCTCATACTACTCAAGAAATCTGTGTGCCTATGTGGTTCAATCCCTTCGTAATCCACCATCCATCGTTCATCGCCCATCACATTCGATTATATCAGTTTCCTGATATCCCCCTAAAGTATTAGGACATGTAGCCTGTTTACTCTATAGACTACCACGCGACCGTTGTGTTATAATTCGCCGGAAGGTCCGAATCACAGTCTGCTTTCCGCAATCCTAAGGCGCAAGGTATGCCAAACGATGCAGCCACAGAGCGGATGGAGTTCCCTCTCCTCCCTCTCAAGAATGTAGTAGTATTTCCCCGTACACTCGTCAATCTCACCGTCAACCGACCGCGTTCTCTCAACGCAGCCAATATGGCTACCGAGGGTGATCGCCGTATGGTCGTGACCGCGGTCAAGACTGACGAGGGTGAGGACCCCACGCCCGCCGACCTCTACACCGTTGGCACCCTCGTGGAAGTGCGCGTCATACGCGTGCAGGCCGATGGCACGGCGCAGGTCGAGGTGGAAGCTCTGCGCAGGGTGATACTGAATATCATCCGGGGCGACGATACCTGCCTCATGACCGAGATAGAAAGCCTGCCTGAGCAGCAAGCCGGTGGCCGCGAGATAACTTCGCTCATGGCCCACCTATCCGAGATGTTCGACAGGTACGCGGGGCTGAACAACAAGATCGCCCCAGGAGTGCCCGACCACATCCGTGCCGCCCGCCAGCCCGGCTTCATGGCCGACCTGCTGGCTGCCCACCTCATCTCCGATGTCGCCGAGCGGCAGTGCGTGCTGGAAATGTCTAACCCCGCCGAGCGCCTCAACCACCTATCCGGTGTGCTCGCCAGCGCCCTCGACGTGTTGGAGACCGACCAGCGCGTGCGCGAGAAGGTGCGCGCCTCTATCGACAAGAACCAGCGCGAGTTCTACCTGCGCGAGCAGTTGAAGGCCATCCACGACGAGCTGTCCAGCGAAAGCGGCAATGAGATCGCGGAGCTTCAAGAGCGCCTGGCAAACAAGGGCTTTCCCGAAGAGGTCCTGGCCCGCACCCTCAAAGAGGTGGGCAAGCTGGAGCGGATGCCTTCCATGTCGCCGGAGACTACGGTCCTTCGCAACTACCTCGATTGGGTCCTCTCCCTACCGTGGTCGGAGCGCACCGAGGACCGCATAGACCTTCCGCTCGCCGAGCAGATCCTGGAAGAAGACCACTACGGCCTGGCCCAGGTCAAGGAGCGTATCCTCGACTTCCTGGCCGTACGCCAGCTTATGTTGCGGCGCAAGACGAAGGACGAAGGACGAGCGGGGGACGAAGGACGAAGGACGAAGGACGAAGTATCTAAAATCCGTAATCATCAAACTTCGATCCTCTGCTTCGTGGGCCCGCCGGGCGTGGGCAAGACCTCGCTTGGGCAGTCAATCGCGCGGGCTATGAACCGCGAGTTCGTGCGTCTCTCGTTGGGCGGTGTGCACGACGAGGCCGAGATCCGGGGCCATCGCCGCACGTACGTGGGTGCGATGCCCGGACGCATCATCCAATCCATGAAGAGCGCTGAGACCGTCAACCCCCTCATCCTCCTGGACGAGGTGGACAAGATGACGGCTGATAACAGGGGCGATCCCGCATCCGCTCTCCTTGAAGTGCTTGACCCCGCCCAGAATCACACCTTCGTGGACCATTACCTCGATGTACCGTACAACCTGTCGGATGTCTTCTTCATCTGCACGGCCAACAACCTCTACAGCATCCCGCGCGCGCTACGCGACCGCATGGAAGTGGTAGAGATCGGCGGCTATACAGAGGAAGAGAAAATGCAAATCGCGCGGCGTCACCTCCTGCTCAAGCAGGTGGAGGCGCATGGCCTGGAGCCAGGTTTCCTGGAAGTACCCGATCGCCTGCTTAAATCCGTAATCCGCACCTACACCCGCGAGGCCGGGGTGCGCGAGCTGGAGCGTAAGCTGGCGACCATTTGCCGCAAATCGGCGCGACGTGTGGTGCAGGGGCGCATCACACGGGTGAGGGTAACTCCGCACAACCTGGAAGAATTCCTCGGCCCGGCCCGCTACCGGGCGGAAGAAGAGGACCGCCGTGACCAGGTAGGCGTAGCCTGCGGCCTGGCATGGACCGAACACGGGGGCGAATTGCTCCCGGTGGAAGTGGTGCTCATGCCGGGGCGTGGTGGGCTGCGCGTCACCGGACGCCTGGGCGATGTTATGCAGGAATCGGCGCACGCGGCCCTCTCCTATGCCCGCTCGCGGGCCAAAGAGCTGGACCTGGATGTTGAGACGCTTGAAAAAGCCGACCTGCATATCCACCTGCCCGAAGGGGCCATCCCCAAGGACGGCCCCTCGGCGGGCATTACGATGGCGATCGCTCTGATCTCGGCTATTACTAAAAGGCCGGTGCGGGGCGATGTTGGCATGACAGGTGAGATCAGCCTCAGCGGCAAGGTGTATCCTATAGGTGGCCTTAAGGAAAAGGTACTCGCCGCCCATCGTGCCGGCCTCAAGGAGATCATCGCTCCCCTGGCAAACAAGCCGGATTGGGCAGAGCTACCGCCTTCTACTCGCCGCCACTTGCACTTTCACTGGGTGGATACAATGGATGCCGTGGTCAAGCTTGCCCTGGTCCCCAACGAGGCCCAGCCTGCCGTTCCCATCCTCCAGGCTGAAGGCTCGCCAGGCGAACAGGTAGAGCCTGTCCTTCAGGTTGAAGACGATACGCAGGCGGCTCTCGTCAACCTTACCGATCAGGGCGAAACACCCTCGGCCCAGAGGGCGGAGGCCATCGAGCCGATAGGTGGAGGGCATGGCTCTCCATCGACCGGCACAGGGAGGGGCACCGGCTCAGGCTCGGGCGGCAAGAGTCGACGCCGCAGGCCCGCTACCCCCGCGGCTTCCGCCGATGCGCCCGCCGCGCTCGCACAATCACAATACAGCGAATTCCTCCTGCCCCAGGAGTGGTAATCCCTTCGGGAGTTATGAGTTCTAAGTTATGAGTTTTGAGTTGCACCTGCCCCAACTGGGCAAGCCTCTTTACCCATATAACTCAAAACTCATAACTTAGAACTCATAACTTCCTCATTCGGCCTCGCATAGTAGCACAGAATAAACACATACCTACGGCATACAAAGACCGCGCATAAGGGATGGAATACCTCCCGTGTATGCGCGCGCCGTGGACCCCAAAAGGAAAAGGATAAATGAACAGAAGAACCCCAGGACGAGCCGCGCCACGCCGCGAAGGCGGCATACGCACGGTCAAAATGCAAGAACTCAACCGCGACCAGGAGGCGGCCCGCAACAGGCCCGCGAGTGGCGGCATGGAATGGAAGCGCATGGACCTGCATCTGCACACCCCCGCATCGTCCGATTACCGAGATCCCGGTATCTCATACCTGGACATTCTCAAGAAAGCCGAGGAGAAAAACCTCGACATGATAGCCTTCACCGACCACAATACGGTCGCTGGCTATGCGGCCATGCACCGCGAAATCGAAACTCTCACCCTGCTCGAACGCCTCGGCAGGATGTCTGATCAGGAGCGCGAGACCCTCTCCGAGTACCGCCGTCTCCTGGCCAAGATCAACGTGCTGCCCGGTTTCGAATTTACGGCCACCTTTGGCTTCCACGTGCTTGGCATATTCCCGGAGAACACCTCCGTCCGCAAGCTGGAATACCTCCTCCTCAACCTTAACGTGCCGGAGGAGAAGATGCTGCTCGGCGCGCCCGACGCAGGCTCCACCTCCGACGTGCTCGCCTCCTACCAGGCTATCACGGCGTCGGGCGGGCTGGCAATCGCCGCCCACGCCAACTCATCCAACGGTGTCGCCATGCAGGGCTTCCCCTTCGGGGGGCAGACCAAGATCGCCTACACACAGGACCCCAACCTGGTTGCGCTCGAAGTGACCGACCTGGAAGGCACGGGGAGGCGCAACACAGCCAGCTTCTACAACGGCTCGAAGACCGAATACCCGCGCCGGATGCACATCATCCAGGGTTCGGACGCCCACTCGCTCAACACCGAGCAATTGGATGGCATGAACAAGCGCCTCGGCGTGGGCGCGCGTATCACCGAGGTTTTGGTGAAGGAAGCTACCTTCGCTGCCCTCAAGGAGCTTCTCCAGGGCACAGACTTCACCCGCACGCGCCCCTTCCGCCAGGGCATGAGCTGGGACGACATCGACAGGGCACGCGCGGCTGGGCAGAGCATGTCCCAATCGTTCCACGAGCGCGCCTTCACTCATACCAGCCGCACTCGCCCCATACTGCACGACATCGTGGCTTTCTCCAACGCCGAGGGCGGCACAATCTACGTAGGCGCGAACCCGGACAAGGGCGTGCCCATCCACGGCATAGAGCGCCCCGATGAAGCGATCCGCATGCTCAAGGACGATCTCCGGCGCACGATAGAGCCACCAGTCGAGCCTGACTTTAGGACGCGGGGCGGCCCGGACCGCGGGGTAGTGATCGTTACCGTACCCAAGGGCGACGAAGCGCCTTACGCCTTCACCCCCACCGGCCAGATCTACATCAGGGTGGAGGGCGAGAGCGTGGTCGCCAACCGCGACGAGATCGTGACGCTGGTATTGGA
>JBAURA010000722.1:0-10170 GCA_049580985.1 Chloroflexia bacterium | reverse complement strand
CTTAAACGGTAATTGCTAGTTTGTTTTGTGCGTGAGGAAGGCAAATCGAGTGCCAGAGGGTGGGTTGAAAGGCGATTCTGATGGAGTAAACTGAGTTGGATAAGTGGCTTGACTGGCGATTGTGTCTCCTGTTGCCACCTGTTGCACGTTACAACACCTGTTTGGACCCGTTTTGAGGCTCCTTGTAGCCGTTTTTGACCAGATCAAGAGCTGTTTATGCCCGATAAACTAGCAATTACCGTTTAAGTCGGCAGAGCAGATTTCGACCGACAAGAATCTGTTCTGCACATGGAAACTCCTTAAGTGAGCAGAACAGATTCTCATGCTATAAACCTACCTCCCACGGAACCTCCCTTAAGTGGGAGGTAGCTTTTGAGGCACCGTCCCATAGCACCTTGAGGGGCTGAGAACTTCACTTCGGATGGAACTTCCTTAAGTCCGAAGTGAAGTTTGTCCTGATCAGCATGCGTAACTCGTATGCCTACTACCAGCGTTGTATCGTCGGCCAAGCGTCCCCAATCGGTAGCCTTCCTATGAGCTTGCCAGTCTATCCTGACCTGGTCCGTGTTGATCAGGCGCAGGCGATTGTTCAGCGCATGGGGATTGACATAATACTCATAGGCTTGCCAGAAGGTGTCTATCTCTCCAACTACCTCATTGGTTCCCGGCAGATATTGCCGGCCCTGTTCCATCAGGTCGCGCACTCCATCCGAGCCGATAAGGAAGCTCTCCAGGGCAGATGTAGACGTGTGGTGCTGTATGCTGAAACGTAGGTCACATTGTTCCTTGCATCCATCTAACAGGGCGTAAGCCATATAAGGCGGCGCATTGTCAGGGTAGGGGCCAAGCAGCGTTGCCTGCCCATTGACGATGATCACGCCGTCGCCAAGTGAGAAGAAGGCGGCATGTGTCGCATTGATAGCGCACCCAACCACCGTGAACAGCAAGCAATCGCTTATCGCGCGGACAAGATCGTCTCCCATCGAGCGTGCCAACTTCCTCAGCCCCGCAAGCGTCTCCCGCCTTACCCCCTCTAGCGTCTTCCCAATACCTTCAGGCGTCGCCAACCGGCAATCATCGGTAGCTAGCTGCACAGCCAATCTGTGCGCGATCATGCGCGCCCCCAGCGCGGCCCCCACCTCCGAATGAGGGCTGTCAGGATCGCCGCACCCGTCGCACACCACCGCCACAGTCACCTCACCCCTCCGCTCGATACGGTAAGCGTCTTGCCTGTTCGCCCGGAGCCGATAGTGCTCCCGCCCCATAACAGTGCCACCCGCGATCTGAAATGCCGTGCTCATGTTGTCTCCTCGGAATGCTGCTCACCAACACCACCTAAATTAGAATACACTATAGTCAAAATTCCCCATTTGTTTACCAGTTCCATCATAATACTCCGCGAAACCTCTGCGCTCTCTGCGGTGAAATACGCAATACGCAATACGCAATTCAGCTATGCCAGGGCAATTCCCTCTCCCAGGTCCCCACAAGCGGGCCGGAGAACCTGTACAGGTCCCCTGGTCTGCCCCGCCCCTGCGCGTCCGCACGCTCTCCCGTGGGCACCAGCGCCCCCGACTCGAACAGTTGGGCGAAGGCGCGCTTGAAGTTGCTGCTGTTCAGCCGCGCCACCGAAGGATCGAGTATCGAGGCGTACACCGCCCGTAGCTCCGGCAGGGTAAACTGGTCGGGCAGTAGCTGGAATGCCACCCACGAGTAGCGCAGCTTCGACCTCACCCGGCTCACCGCGGCCCTGAGCATCTCCGAGTGATCGAAAGCCAGCTCCTCCCGAAGGGCCTCCCTAACCGGCACCCATTCCGCGTCCACTACCGTGTTCCCCGCCACCAGCGCCAGGTGGTCCGAGCGCACCAGCGCCACGTATGCCACCGATGCTACCCTGCCCCGCGTATCCCGCCCCGGCTCTCCCCACGTCCCCAACTGCTCAAGGTACCAATCGCCGGCGTCCAGCCCCGTCTTGGTGCGCAACGCCCTCAGCGCGGCCTCCTCGAACCGCTCCGGTGCCCGCACCAGCACGCCCGGCAACGCCCGCTTCCCGTCGAACACACGCTTGCTGCTCTTGACCAGCAACACCTGCCACGCATCCCCAGGGTCGTCCGCTTCCCGCACGCTGAACACCACCACATCCACCGCCAGCGCCGCGTTAGCGTCGATAGGGGATTCTTTAGATTCGGCTGTTCTGTTTATCTCATTTGCCTTCATATCGCCTACTTCACCTATGAGTAATTTGAATTTCCTATAGTTATATTAGCAGATAAATTCATGCATGTCAATAGACTCCGTGGACAATCTCCAAACTCATCAAAAAGACTACCCAAAATCCTCTGCACTCTCCGCGTCCTATGGGTGAATTATCCCGCCGACAGCACCTCGGCCACCAGTTGCACCGCCACCTCCGCGGAGCGCTCGTGCCGGAGGCGCGCCGACGCAGCCTGCGCGGCCCACCTGTACTCAGGCTCGTGCAGCACCGCGTCTATCGCCTCCGCCATCACGTGCACCGTGAGCGTTTCCTTCGGTATGACTATGGCCGCCCGCATCGTGCCGGCGCGCGCCGCCACCCCGAACTGGTCGCGCGACCAGGGCACGAGCACCATCGGCACGCCGTACCAGAGCGACTTCATCACCGAGCCGTGCCCGGCGTGGCTCACGAATACCGGCGCGCTCTCGAGCACCGTCGAGTGGGGGATATACTGCTCGACCCGTGCGTTGGCCGGTACGGGCGCTACCTCGTCAGGCGTATGCCCCGTGCCTATCGTCACGGCCAGTCGGCGCTTTGTGTGCGCCAGCGCATGCATGGCGGTGTGCGCGATAGACGTGTCGTCCTGGCGGTGCGACGACAGCGTGCACAGCAGCCACGGCTCGCCAGGCTCTCGCAGATACGCCGGAATAGCCCCCGGCGCTTCCCAGAAGAGCGGGCCTACATAGCGGTGGTTGGGCGGGATGCCCCGGTGGTCGTAGTCGAACCAGGCGTCCGTAGCGTGCAGGACAAGCTCGGCTTCGGGTAGATAAGGGATCACAGAGTAGCGGAATATGTCGGCGGCGCGGGCCGAGAAGTCGCGCTCCACCGGCCTGGGCGGGTTCGGGCCGATGTAGTATGTAGAGTTGAGGGCCACCCACGGCTTCCCCGACAGCCGGGCCATCTGCGAGCCGATGCACGTGCCGAAGAAGGAGGTGATGATCAAGCCGGGCCGCACCGCCGCCAGCACCCCTTCGATAGAGGGCGTTACCGCGCTCCGCCACTCGCCAATGGCCGCGTCTACTACACTCGCCCGCTCCATCTCCGGCAGGCCCCCGCTCACCTTGAGCGCCGCCTTCACCCTATCGCCAACCTCGTATTCCGGGCCGGAGACCAGGATGGGCAGGTCCATGCGCGCGAACACAGGCTGTGAATACGGGTCGCACAGCACGGTCAGATCGTACCCTTCGTCGCGCAGAGCGATGGCAAGGGCGACCATCGGGTTGAGGTCGCCCCCGGCACGGGCGGTAGCTTGCAGGAGGATTCTCTTGTTCATATCCCTCGACTTTCAATATGCATCGGGACGTACGTTCCAACCATGCATTATAAGGCAACGACGGTTTGCGCTTTCGATTATGCCTTGCTATACTCGCCTGTACCGCCGAATAAAGCAAAGTGCAAGCTGTATATCCATTAGCCACCCAAGTAGGGATTTGTCATACTGAGTACACTGCTAACAAAGGAATAACAGGTATGATAAGATAGGAGGTATGAGAAAAGCACAACAAATCCAACTGAGTGATGACCAACGCAAAGAGTTGAAGAAGCTGGTAAGTACAGGCACAGGCCCGGCACGAGTACTCGCAAGAGCTAGAATAATCCTTCTGGCTGCACAAGGTGAGGGTAACCAAGTTATTGCAGATGCTCTGGGAGTGAGCTGGCGCACGGTTATCCGCATCAAATCTCTGTTCAAAGATGAAGGCCTAGCCGCCATACGCGAACACTCTCGTCCTGGTCGTCCTCCTCGTATCACAGGAGACATAGAAGCCAAACTGGTAACGCTGGCCTGTTCCCAACCGCCAGAGGGTAGAGCCAGATGGACGTTGCAACTACTGGCTGATACGATGGTTGAGCTTGGGTACATAGACACCATCTCAGATGTGGGGGTTATGAAGCGTCTAAAAAAAATAGGCTTAGACCCTGGAAAGTGAAGAGTTGGTGCTTGCCTGTCCGCTACAACTCCAAATCGGTATCGACTGCCAAGTTCGTAGCCAAGATGGAAGATGTGCTTTGTGTGTACGAGCGTCCCTACTCTGCTGATTATCCGGTGGTGTGCATAGACGAGAAGAGCAAGGAACTGAGAGGCCACACCCCAGGTAGAGAGCCTCTCCCACCAAGACCTAGTCCCTCCAAACAGGAGGCTACAGACCAAAGAGAGGATTACGAGTACACTAGGGGAGGGATGGTCAATCTGTTCATGGCGTGTGAGCCGCTTAGGGGATGGAGGAGGGTAGGGGTGAGCAGTCAGCGTACAGCTCAAGACTTTGCCCACCTTTTGAAGGACCTGGTGGACGAAGCCTACCCACAGGCGAAGAAGATAGTGTTGGTGACTGATAACCTGAACACTCATACAATGTGGTCCTTGTACCAGACATATGAACCCGAAGAGGCCAGGCGGATCTTGGACAGGATAGAGTGGCACTTCACCCCAGAGCATGGGTCATGGTTGAACATGGCGGAGTTGGAGCTAAGTGTGTTAGAGAGGCAATGCTTGAACAGGCGTATACCAGACGAGGAGAGCCTTGAGAAAGAATGTGAGGCATGGAGTAAGGAGCGTAACTCGACCCAAGTGAAGATAGAGTGGCAATTCACCAACAAAGATGCTCGTATCAAACTCAAGTCTCTATACCCTATCATTTCTGCTATTCCTTAGTTAGTGGTCTACTGAGCGAAGCGAAGAATCCGGTAGGAAGAGATTCTGTCAGTGACCATAGATCATGCACGACCTATACAAGCTCTTGCCTCATCAGATTCTTCGCTTCGCTCAGAATGACAATTCAATCTTGGTTCGCTTCCCCTACCTAGCTTTTTTGGACACCCTCTCAGAATGACATATGTAGAGGCTTCGTTCCCACATCTCGTTAGCAAAGTAGTCAAAGCCACTAAATTCCAGAGGTAAACCATATGCCTGTTGAAATGCAGAACAAGCGCGTGGTCATCGAGGGTGTGGAGCCCGAAATAGACGATGGGCGGTACCCGATCAAACGCACGGTCGGCGAGCGCGTGGTCGTGGAGGCCGACGTCTTTACGGACGGGCACGAAGCCGTGTCGTGCGAGCTGCGCTACAGGCAGGCTAGTGGCGATTGGATAAACGTGCCGTTTGAGGCCCTTGTGAACGACCGCTGGCGGGCGCAATTCCACGTGACGCACATAGGCAGGTACGAGTACACGATCCGGGGCTGGCTGGACCACTTCAAGCACTGGTCACGCAGCCTGGTCAAGAGACTCGAAGCCAACCAGGACGTAAGCGACGATCTCATAATAGGCACCGAGTACATCGAAGACGCGCTCACGCGAGCCGAAGGCGCCGACCGCGACAGACTCCAGTCCTTCCTCGAAACGATCCGCGCGGGAGGCACGGTAGGGGTCATGGCTGCCCTCTCCGAAGAGCTGGCCGGCCTTATGTACCGCTTTGCCGACCGTGACAGCGGCACCACCTATGACCGCGTGCTGGGAGTTACCGTCGATCCCATCAGAGCCCGCTACAGCGCCTGGTATGAGTTCTTCCCGCGCTCGTGCTGGGAGGAGGATTGCACGCATGGCACCTTCGCCCACTGCGAGCAGCGCCTGCCCTACATCGCCGGGCTTGGCTTCGACGTGATCTACCTGCCGCCGATCCACCCCATAGGCAACACCAAGCGCAAGGGCAAGAACAACAACGTCGTGGCCCAGCCAGACGAGGTTGGTAGCCCGTGGGCTATCGGCTCGGAAGAGGGCGGCCATAAAGAGATAAACCCTCTGCTCGGCACACTGGACGATTTCAAGCGTTTCCTACAGAAGGCCAACGGGTACGGCATCGAGATCGCCCTGGACATCGCGTTCCAGTGCTCGCCCGACCACCCCTACGTGAAAGAGCACCCTGAATGGTTCAAGAAGCGGCCCGACGGCACGATCCAGTACGCCGAGAACCCCCCCAAGAAGTACGAGGACATCTACCCGTTTGACTTCGAGACGCCTCAGTGGCGCGAGTTGTGGGCTGAGTTGCGCAGCGTCATCGAGTACTGGGTCCGGCAGGGCGTCAAGATATTCAGGGTGGACAACCCGCACACCAAGTCCCTCCGCTTCTGGGACTGGTGCATCAACAGCCTAAAAGAGGAATACCCCGAGCTGATCTTCCTGGCCGAGGCCTTCACCCGGCCCAAGGTGATGTATTTCTTGGCTAAGATCGGCTTTACGCAATCGTACAACTACTTTCCCTGGCGCAACACCCGCCATGAGTTGACCGAGTATCTCACCGAGCTTACCACCACCGACGTCAAGGAGTTCTTCCGCCCGAACCTCTGGCCCAACACTCCCGACATCCTGCCGGAGATATTGCAGGTAGGCGGGCGGCCTGCCTTCATATCTCGCTTCGTGCTGGCCGCCACCCTGGGCGCGAGCTATGGCATCTACGGCCCCGCGTACGAGCTTGCGGTCAATACGCCCATGGCCCCAGGCAAGGAGGAGTACCTCGACTCGGAGAAGTACGAGATCAAGCGCTGGCACGTGAACGACCCTGACAGTCTCGCCCCGCTGATCTCCCGCGTCAACCAGATCAGGCGCGAGAACCCCGCTTTGCACAGCAACGAGCACCTGCGCTTCCACCCCACCTCCAACGACAGGCTCATAGCCTACACGAAGTCGAACGACACCATGAGCAATCTGCTGTTGATGGTGGTGAACATCGACCCGGCGTGGACGCAGAGCGGCCAGGTGGAGATGCCGCTTGAGGAGCTTGGCATAGATCCGCAGCACCCCTTCGAGGTCCATGAGCTGCTTACGGATACCCGCTACCTATGGTCGGGCCGCCGGAATTACGTGGAGCTAAACCCCCACACCGTGCCCGCGCAAATCTTCAGACTTCGCAGGCACGTGCGCACCGAGCAGGACTTCGACTATTACCTTTAAGCCGGTATTGTATGTAAGACTGTAGAGGCGAGGCATGCCTCAATGCTGTCGCATAAAGAAGTGAGATCGTGTTTCGTAGGGGCGGACCCGTGTATGCCTGGTTGGCTAACCGCCAAGATCGGGGTGCAGGTAAAAGGGCGGACACACGGGTCCGCCCCTACAAGATTAATGCGACATTATTGAGGCATTCCTCGCCCTTACAATCTTTTGTGTGGAAAGAGGAGCAAATATGCACATCGATCATTCGAGTCTGTTCCAGGGCGTCAACAAAGAGCGCCTGGAGGGTGTCCTTCCATACTACCTGCGCGCCCGCCGCTGGTTTGGCGGCAAGGCCCGCAACATAGCATCGGTGTCGGTGGTCGATGTCATGCCGGTGGAGCACGCAGGCGGCCGTTCGTACGTAACCATTCTGCGCGTAAGCTATGAAGATGGAGCATACCAACACTACGTGCTGCCCATAAGTATCTCCGACGACTACTCCGAGCTAACGGGTGGCGCGGGCGAGGCCGTGATTACGCGCATATCAAATGCCGGCGCGCCCGGCGAAATCGTGCTCTACGACGCCACCTTCAATCCCGATTTCACGCTCGGTCTACTGGACGCCATAGCTAATCAGACGCGCTTCTCAGGCCCGTTGGGCGAGATAGCCGCCTGGCGCACTCACGCCTTTGACGCTCTTAGAGGCGATTCAAGCGGGCAGCTTACACCCTCGATCATGGGGGCCGAGCAGAGCAACACGTCGGTCAAGTACGACGATACCTTTATCCTCAAGCTCTTCCGCCGCCTGGAGGAAGGCACCAGCCCCGACCTCGAAATAGGCCGCTTCCTGGGCCAGCAAGGGTTCGCCCACACGCCTCCCCTGGCGGGCGCGCTGGAATACCACAGGGCGGGCGAGGCCCTGACCCTGGCGATCCTACAGGGCTTCGTGCCCAACAAGGGGGATGCCTGGAGCTTCACCCTCGATATGCTTGAGGACTACTACCCGCGCGCCGCCGAGACGACCCAACCGGCACTGACGGTCCAGGCACCCCTATTGGACCTGGCAAACGCGGCAATACCGGCGGAGGTCGCCCGATCTATTGGCGAATACGTAGAGTGGGCACGCTTGCTTGGCCGCCGCACGGCGGAGATGCACGTAGCCCTGGCCTCCGACCCTTCGGACGCAGCTTTCGCCCCCGAACCGTACACGCCCGAATACCAGCGCGAACTGCACGCTTCGATGAGCGGCCTCACACAGCAGGCTTTCGGCCAGTTGAGCGCACGGCTGGCTGATCTCCCTGCCCAGGCGCGGGACGAAGCGGATGCGCTCCTATCTCGCCAGGGGGAGGTGCAGGGCAAGTTCGGGGCGTTCCAGGAACGCGACCTCGCTGCCCGCAGGACGCGCGTCCACGGTGACTACCACCTGGGTCAGGTGCTCTTCACGGGCGACGACTTCATGATAATCGACTTCGAGGGCGAGCCTGTGCGCCCTCTTTCCGAGCGCCGGATGAAGCACTCTCCGCTCAAGGATGTGGCAGGTATGCTGCGCTCGTTCCACTACGCGGCTTACTCCGGTATGTTTGACTACCAGAAAGCCGGGGCGATAGAGGACGCCGCCACCCTGGAGCGCCTGGCCGATGCCTGGCAGCTATGGGTAAGCGCGGCCTACCTCCGCGAATACCTGCAAACGGCAGGTGGCGCGGCCTTCCTCCCCTGGAGCCGCGACGATCTACAGGTGGTGTTGGACGCGCACCTGCTCGAAAAAGCCGTGTACGAACTGATCTACGAGCTAAACAACCGCCCCAACTGGGTGATCATCCCGCTCAAAGGGATACTCTACCTGCTCTCCTGACGCTCGCTATTTTACCTGCTATTGGTCTGGTTCCGGCCAGTCTGGTGGCCGCCCTCTTTGCGGGCCTGTCCCTGCATGCGGTCTTCGCTCTGCTCGTTCTCGTGGGAGCGTGCGTCTTCCTTTACCCCGCCCGCGCGCTGCTCGTGCTGCCGGCCTGGGCTGTCCTCCGAGCTTGAGTCCGCCCAGCGGTCGCTATGCCCGCCTGCTCTCGTGTCCTCGTCGGTCTGGTCAGTGTGCCTGCGCCCTTCCGACTGGTTGTAGTTGCGGTTCTTGTCCTCGATGTCATCCTGCTCGGTGTAGTGCTTCCCGTGTGCTGTCCCTTCTTTCCTGGGCATATGCTTGTTCTCCTTTGCTTTTATTGGGGGTTCCACCCCCTACAAAATATACTTACAAATTCCTCGAAAAATGATAAGCAATTGCCATACCAATCGCCCATGCTGGCTCGGTTTTTGCTCTCATGTGCCCTATGGATGGCCGGAAAATCGTTGTAGTCATGTGCAGAATGGAGGCGAAATATGAAAAGCAGGGCCGGAGTACGGCGGGCCGTTAATTCCATCCTCAGCCTGGTGCTGATATTCGTTGCCGCATGCCTGTCACCATCCACCGGCGTCGCGTGGGCCTCGGCGGGCGGAGAGAGCGCCTTTACGAATTCAGTCACAGCCGGAGTGCAGGGCGCGCCAACCGCAGCCACGGGCAAGTGGATCGATGTGAACCTGCGAACACAGAAGCTGACGGCATACCAGGGGAACAAGTTAGTCTACACCACCATCATAAGCTCGGGGACGAAAAAGTACCCCACCGTCACGGGTACATACTACATTTACGCCAAGCTGAAGTCGCAAAGGATGCGAGGCGGCACGGGGCGCGACCGCTATGACCTGCCTAACGTGCCCCACGTGATGTACTTCCACCGGGGGTACGCCATCCACGGCACCTATTGGCACAGCAACTTTGGCAATCCAATGTCCCACGGCTGCGTGAACGCCAACAAGACCGCCGCCGCCTGGCTATACAATTGGGCACACGTGGGCACGCCCGTCAAGGTGCACTACTAACCCCGCCAAAAAGATTCATAGGAGCAATGGTGTCGCATAAAGAACAACATTCGTAGGGGCGGGTCCCCGTGCCCGCCCCTACGAATGTTGTTAGAAGCTCCGACGATTACTCCGGGAAAACCGGGCGCTCTCTGTCGGTCAGGTTC
>JBAURA010000721.1:0-1502 GCA_049580985.1 Chloroflexia bacterium | reverse complement strand
CAACACATACCTCTCCCATCCCCGGAGGGGCGAAAGAAAGTAGCCACACGGCGTAAGCCTGTGGATCAGCCACCCCTTTATGTGAATAGCCCCGGAGGGGCGTAAGATAGGGATTTCCCTCTGTTCTTACGCCCCTCCGGGGCTACTATTTCGTACTGGGTACAGCATCCACAGGCTCACGCCATGTGGCCACTCTCTTACGCCCTTCCGGGCTTGCTAATCGCGCGCTCTAGCTTTCGTCCCCATCGCCTTCTTCTTCGTCGCCTTCCTCATCCGAGGCGGCTTCCGGCTTGGGGCCGTAGCCGTGGGCGGCGAGGGCATCGCGCAGCTCATCGAGCGACTTCGTGCCGAAGTTGCGCAGGTGGAGCAGGTCGTTGTCGGTCAGCGATAGCACCTGGCCGATAGTGGTGATGTTGGCGCGCTTGAGAGCGTTGGTGGTCCTCATACTGAGGTTGAGCACCTCGATGGAGCGGTTGGTGTCGTCCTCCACCGGCGCGGGCGGCTCTTCGATGCCGAGGTCGGCCATGTCGCGCCCATACGTGGCGACCGACGTAGCGTACTGGGTGAGGATGCGAGCGGCCTGGCTCACGGCGTCGTCCGGTTGGATTGTGCCGTCGGTCCACACTTCGAGCAAGAGGCGGTCATAGTCGGTCATCTGGCCCACGCGGGTGTGCTCGACCACGTAGTTCACGCGAGGGATAGGCGTGTACATGGCGTCCACGGGGATCATATCGTCCGGGATGCTGAGGCGTTTCTCGGCGGTCTCGTAGCCGATGCCGGTCTCGACCAGCAATTCAAGCTCGAACGGCGTGCCCCCGCCCGTGGCCGTGGCGATCAATATCTCCGGGTTGGCAAGATCCAGCTCTTCCGGTAGCTCCAGGGTTTCGCCGGTAATATCGCCTGCCTCGTCGTTAGGATAGTTGAGGGGGATACGGTACTGGCGGCCAGGTTGAGCCACACCTCCATCGCTGGGCAGCCGGAAGCGTAACTGCTTTACGTTCAGCACCAGGTCGATGAGGTTCTCTTCGATGCCCGCGACCTGGTTAGAGTCGTCCGGCAGTTCGGCGAGACGCAGGCCGGTGACGGCAGCCCCTCGCAAGGAGGAGATCATAATGCGGCGCAGGCTCGCACCGAGCGTGGTACCCCAGCCCGGCTGGAGCGGTTCGATACGATAGCGGCTGTAGTTGTGGCCGCCCGTGTCGCGTGTGATTTCAGGCAGATTTACGTCAAACAAAGAGGCACCCCCAGGGATATTCAATTACACTCGTCGCAAGGTCCCAATAATAGCCTTCGACCTTATAATATATCATAACTTAGCCTCCGGCGCAAATTTCCGTTGCTTGCAAAACAGGCAGGCGGGGTGTATACTCAATTTGCGTATTCCTCTTAGCGAAAGGTAGGCGAGAACGTTGCTGAAGTCCCGGTTCCTGATATATTCAACTCGACTCTTGCTGGCTTGCGTCACTTGCGTGGCGCTCATTCTTGGCTCACCTGCTGTGGCC
>JBAURA010000720.1:0-2526 GCA_049580985.1 Chloroflexia bacterium | reverse complement strand
GTGCTCTGATGAACCAATCTCCCTGCCGTGGCCTTTACTTGATATGCATGAGGCAGGTTCCAAACCCATACCTACTTTTCACAAATCGACCGACACGATACGCATCGCTGCTCCCCGCTGGAGCTTGAGGTTCGTCCGGCCCGCATTGAGCTTGCCGAGCGTAGCGCTCAGGTCGTCCGCCGAGCACACAGGCGTCTCCCCGACCTCCACGATAATATCGCCAACCCGCACCCCGGCGGCGTCGGCGGGCGAGCCGGGCTTTACCCCACCCACGTAGGCCCCCTGCATCGGCCTGCCGCCCGGCAGCGCGTATTTGCTGGCATCCGCAACCTTTGCGCCCAGTGGCTTGCGACCTCCCACTCCGGCTGTCTGCCGCCCTCCGTCCGCCGCCAATGAAGCCAGTATCCTCTCCAGGCGGGGCCGGTCAAACCCCACTACCACCTGGTCGCCTATGACCGTGACGGGCACGCCTTGCTGGCCCGATCTCCTGATCATCTCGATGGCGGCGGCCCGGTCCTGGTCTACGTACTTCTCAACGTAAGGTACTCCACGCTGCTGAAGGAACTCCTTCACCCGGTAGCACCACGGTCAGGTATGCGTGGAATAGACTATTGCCTGCGCGTTTTCCATATAGCATCTCCTTCTTCACCCTCATCTGCAATAACCGTACCCTCGATTGCTAAAGCTGCCTCTATAGCACCGGCGAAATCGCGCCAGTCCGATACAACGCCTATATCCGACATATCGAAGATCGGCGCTTCCGGATCGTTATTCACCGCCACTATAGTTCCTGCGCGCATGATCCCCGCCGTATGGTTGAAGTTGCCCTGCAAGCCAAGCCCCACGTAAAGGTCAGGGGCCACCGACCTGCCGGTGATCCCGACCTGCTGGTGGCGCGGCAGCCAGCCTTCGTCCACCACCTTGCGGGTACCCCCAACCGCGATCTCCCCCGGCTTGAGGCCCATCCACGCACCAAGCAGCGAGGCCAGCCTGTACACATCGGGCAGAGCTTCCGAGCCACCTATGCCCGTGCCAACCGACACCACCAGCCGCGCCCTGTCGAGCGCCAGGCCCGCCTCACCACCGCTCTGCATGTAGAGCACATCGATTCGCGGCCCAGGCAGGCCCTCCATTTCCAGGCGAGTGACCCGAGGGCGCGAGGTGTCGTGCGGCGCATAGATCGGGAGGGCGCCTGGCCGTACCGTCGCCATGTAGGGCAAGGTCCTGCTCAATATGGGCGCGATCACCTGGCCGCCAAAGGCGGGTTTCAGCCCCAGCAAGCGTCCTTCGCCGTCCACCTCGAAGCCCGTGCAGTCTCCGGTGAGGCCAAGCCCCAGGCGTGCCGCGACCCGCGAGGCGACGTCGCGCCCGAACGAGGTGGCGGGCAACAGCACGGCCCACGGCGTATACTCCTCTATGGCTCGCGCTAGCACCCAGGCATACGTCTCGGCGGTGAAAAGCTGCAAACGCGCATCATCTGCTACCAGGACGTGGCCCGCGCCATGCCTGCCCAGGTCCGCGATAACGCTATCGTTTACCCTACCACCCATGACGACCGCCCCGGCCCCGCCTCCCACCAGCAATGCCAGCCGCGCGGCCTCGCCCGCCAGTTCCAGCGACACAGGGCGCAATACAGGTTCGTCATTTGTGTAGGCGGACGCAGGGATTCGCCCGGCCACAGTATGCAGCAGCTCGGCCACCGCCCACACCATCCGGCCTGGGTCGGTCATATCTGTCTTTTGCGGTAGCTCAATACGGGTGTCGCGTAGAGGCGATCCCGCACGCAATCCGCGCGCGTCCAGCTGTAACAGGAGGCTATTGGCCGTCGAAAAGGGATCGCCCTCCAACATGATCCGCTCGCGCGCCAGCATAACGGGGCGCAGCTCCGCCACCCAGGTAGGCGAACCGGACAACCCCACGTCCGCCGCCTCCAATCCGAGGTCATACGCGCTCCACGTCTCGATAAGGGTGGGGTCTTCGGCTATGCGCCGCTCGCCCTCCGCTATCACCGGCGGTTTGGTCTTGGCGGGCTTGATTAAATGCTCGGCGGCGGTAAGGAGCGCGGGTAGCGGGCACTCTACAGTCTCGAACCCGCTGTCGGTTTCGCGGGTGACAATCAGCTTGCCACCGGCTAACTCTATTGCGGTCGCGCCCGTCACCTGGGGCAAATCAAGCAGTTCGGCAAGCTCTGGCCCGACCTGGCCCGTTTCCGAGTCGGTGCTGAAGTTCCCCGGCAGCAGCAGGTCGAAACGGAGCCTCTTCAGCGCGGCGGCCAGCGTGCGCGCGGTCGCCAGCGTGTCCGCGCCCGCGAAAGCCCTGTCGGTCAGGTGTACGGCGCGGTCCACGCCACGCCCCAGGCACTCCACAAGCGCCGCCCGCGCCTGTCGCGGCCCCATAGTGATAGCGGTCACGGATCCCCCGTACAGGTCGCGCAGCCGCAGAGCCTCGGTCAGCGCACGCTTATCGTAAGCGTTGATAACGGTAGTCACCCCCTCGCGCACCAGCGTGCGCGCCACGGGGTCATAC
>JBAURA010000719.1:0-8490 GCA_049580985.1 Chloroflexia bacterium | reverse complement strand
CCTCTACACGAGCCGAGACCGCCGGGCCGCCGAGCGCGTAGCTATACCGCAGGACGGCCACGTGCACGCTGAAGAAGCCGAAGCCGCCCTCACTGCCGGCTCACCCGCACCCCGGCCTATTATGGCGAAGGAGCACCAGGACACGGTGGGCCGCGAGGACGCCGAGCGGGAAATAGGAACACCTAAGGTCCCTTAGATGCAGCCGCCCTACCGGCCTTCTCCATCTCAGCCAAACCAGACTCAACCTCTACCGCCTGTCGGCCAGCTAGCGGACAAGAGCACGGAGAGGGCGCTTTCGGCGCTGGCGCACGGGGCGATTGCGTTCGGACTGTTCGGGATCGGGTTCCTGGTGTCGCTGGGGATCGCGGGGGTGATCTGGTTGTACGCCAGGCGCTCACCGGAGGTGCGGTTCCACTCCGAGCAGGCGGGGTGCTACCAGTGCTCGGTGCTGCTGATCAACGTGATATGGATTGCTGTCCTGGGGGTGAGCGGCGGCTTCTCTATATTCGCGTGGTTTCGAGGTGAAGGCGGCGGCCTGACCGGGTGGGTGCTCATTGCCACGTGCGTGTTCGCTCTCTGGTTTTTCCTCAGCATACTCTACGGCCTGGTAGCAGCCATATTTGTGCTGATGGGCAAGCGCTTCAAATACCCGATCATAGGAGACAGGTTCGAGAAGCGGGTATGGTGAGACGGAAGGACGGCGTAAAACGTAAAACGTCATGCGTCAATTACGTTTTACGTTTTACGTTTTACCCACCGCCGGTGATCACGCGTAGGGCGGCGGGAATCAGATTGATGGTCGCGGGGGTGTGGCCCCTGGGAATGGCGTCGGCGTGGACGGGCCACGGTTTGCGGCGGCCATGAGTGAGTATCTGCACCCGTCTTGCCTTATAAGTGCGGAGCTTAGGGTGGTGAGTGTAGGCAAGCGCTTGACCTTTGCTATCACGGGTCTGCCCGCGATGGAAGACCGCGGCCAGCACGTGCCGAATAAAGTCGGTCTTGCTGAAGTTGCGGAAGACTACCACTTCGAAGCGGCCATCATCTATCCTGGCGTCGGGGGCGAGGGGTAGGGAATAGCCCCAGTAGGGACCGTTGGCGACCAGCACTACGAGCGCCTTTACGCGCACCGCTCGCTTGTCCAGCACCAGGGTCACGCTGCGCTTGCGGAACTTGAAGAGGGTAGTGACGGCGTCCCACAGGCGAATATACTCGCCGGTGTCTACTTTGTTGAGGATAGGGAAAAGGGCAGCGTCCAGCCCTATGCCGGCGGTTTCCAGGAAGTACTCGCCGTTGCACTTGCCCACGTCGATGGCTTTGATCTTGCCGGTGCGCAGGTTGCGAGCGGCTTCGGCCAGGTCGAAGGGCACACCCGTCATGCGGGCTACGTTGTTGGCGCTGCCCAGAGGGAGGATGCCCAGTGTGGCGGTCTTCTTGCCTATCAGCCCTTTAGCGGTCTCGGCCACCGTGCCATCACCCCCGCACGCTATCACGATCTGGCAGCCTTCGCGCACGGCAGCCTCGGCAAGCTCCGTAGCGTGGCCGGGGTGTTCGGTCTCGCAGATTTCCGCTTCAATACCGTTTGCTTCGAGCGCCGCGCGTACTTCGTCCAGGCCGGCAGAGTTGGTGGTGAAGCCGCCCTTCTTACCCGACATGGGGTTGATGATCACGCGCACACGCGTGCCTGGGGGGATGTTGTCGATTTCGGGTTGCACATGAAGGTCACCCGTCGGGTCCACGGGTGTGTTAGCTGTGCCGGTGTGGTCGGTTTGCACGTGTATCTGCTCGATTGCTTGAGGCATGGCTGGCAGCTCTATTCGGCGCAACTCAGGGATCACGCTTGCATCTGTAATCGTGCCGGATAGGTATGCAAGATGCGGGCCAACACGCGCTATCTAAAGACGCTTCGTATGAGGTGTCGTCTTGCTGCCTGCTTTTAGCTTTCCTTTCTATCGTAGGCGTGGCAAATAGGCCGGATACCTATTGATATCCTAGAACATTCGTGCTATAATAGGCCGTAGATGTCATAGCACGCGTCCTTGCTCCATAAACTACAATCTATGTAACAAGAAGATATACAAGCTAAAGAGGGCAAGGCCAATATGAAGCCGACCAATCCCCCTTGTGAGCGCTTTGCTAACAACAATGTCACAAGGAAGCCGGCCTAATCTCCTTTGTCATTCTGAGCTTGCGAAGAATCCGGTGAGGCAAGAGTCTGTAGGAGGTCAAGCATAATCTACGGTCACGAACAGGATCTCTCCCCACCGGATTCTTCACTTCGTTCAGAATGACAAACTTATAGTTGGTTTGCGCCAGCCACCATCTATCCTACCAGGCACTCTTTTTACACATTATCCGAGTTCATAAAAATTAAGCTAACCGGCGTAAAGGAGACATTATGACAAAGAGTAGCATCGAACAGCCAGAACCTATGAGCCTGGAAGAAGGGACGAGTATGCAACAGGGGCGCTACATCGCGGCCAATGGGCTGGATATCTACTACGAAGAATATGGGGAGGGCGAGCCATTGCTGTTGCTGCATGGAGGCACTGCCACGGTACAGTCGTGGCAACAGCACATTCCGGCCTTCGCTCCACACTTCAGGGTGATCGCGCTGGACAGTCGCGGGCATGGCAAAACCAACAATCCGGCCGGGGAGCTAAGCTATAGTATGATGGCGGCTGATGTGGCTGCTTTCATCCAGGCATTGGACCTGGAGAAGCCGCTTGTCCTGGGATACAGCGACGGCGGACAAATCGCGTTGGAACTGGGCATGCGCTATCCCGACCTGGCTAGCGCCCTGGTTTTGGGGGGCACATGCTATAGATTCCCGGAGCAATACTTCGAGGCGCTAAAAGGCTTCGGCGTCGTGCCGTCGGGTGCCGTTACCGTGGAGAGAATGCAGATAGAATCGCCGGAATGGGTAGAGTACCTGAAGACTGAACATGCGCGCGCCGATGACTCCGATTACTGGCAGACGTTGATGAAGCAAATCTCGAGTTTGTGGTGGAATGTGCAGGACTACAGAATAGAGGACCTTGAAAAGATCACCGCGCCCACGCTGATCATACTGGGCGACAGGGATGAAGGGGCCGGACTGGAGCAGGCTGTGGAGATGTACCGTTATATCCCCAATGCGGAATTGGCGGTATTGCCCAATGCGGACCACGGGACGGCTTTCGGCGAGTTGTCCATCCCTCTCATGCTCGATTTTCTTATGCGCCATAACACACGGACCGAACCTGGTGAGACACAATGATACGGTTATTCCCAGATAAGGAGGAGTTATCATGACAAAGAGCACGAACGATAAAACGAACGAGGACGCCGTGGGTAAGTACGCCCCCGTGAACGGACTCCAAATGTACTACGAGGTCCACGGCGAGGGGCAGCCGCTTGTGCTGCTACACGGCGCATTCTCGGCAATCGGCACCTCGTTCGGAAAGGTCCTGCCTGGCCTTGCCAGCTCCCGGCAGGTGATCGGCGTCGAGCTACAGGCGCATGGGCGCACCGCCGACATAGACCGCCCGTTGAGCCTCGAACAGATGGCGGACGACGTCGCCGCCCTCCTGCAACACCTCAAGATCGAGAGCGCCGACCTCTTCGGCTACAGCATGGGAGCCGCCGTCGCCCTGCACGTCGCGATACGGCATCCGCGGGTGGTACGCAAGCTCGTGTTCGCCTCGGCCACCTACAACCTGGCCGGGGTCCACCCCGGGCTTATGGAGGGATTGGGGGAGATGACGCCCGAGATGATGTTTGGATCTCCGTGGCACGATGAATACCTCCGCATCGCGCCCGACCCGGACCATTTCGCCACCCTGTTCGCCAAAAAGACGCAAATGGACCGGGGGATCGAGGATGTGCCCGCCGAGACCGTCGCGGCGATCAAGGCTCCCATCTTGATCGTCATCGGCGATTCTGATCTTGTCCGACCTGAACACGCGGTGGAGATGTTTCGGCTGCTCGGCGGCGGCGTGTTCGGGGACATGGTTCCGCTCCCCAATTCCCAGCTTGCCATTCTGCCCGGCACCACGCACGTGACGCTCCTGGGCCGCGCCGATTGGCTCGTTTCGATGGTCACAGAGTTTCTGGATGCACCCATGCCCGGTGCAAAGTGATCGGTCCTGCCCGATGACCAACTCTACGACAGGGCTGCCGCGCATGACGTGGGCCGAGGTCTGCGCAAGGCGTCTTGAGCGGCATGGGTTGGCCGAACCAATCAAGGAAGCCCGACCCGCCGAGGTCGTCGGCACCATGTGCGGGGCGCATGCGCAGGTTATGTCCGCCGCCGAGCTATCGATCGGCCTGCGGATCGCAGGTGCCACGCGTGAGGATGTGCGGGGAGCTTTATGGAGCGAGCGCAGCCTGGTCAAGACGTGCGGGCCACGGGGCACAGTGCATCTGCTGCCCACGCAGGACCTGCCGATGTGGACCGCAGCCCTCTCTACGATACCATCGACCCGGAACGTACAGGGCAAGAATGCGCTGCTGACGGCTGAGCAGACCGAGGAGGTAGTGGCAGCAATCGCGGATGCGCTGGAGGACGCCGAGTTGACCGTGGATGAGCTGACCGAGGCCATCGTTGAACGTACCGGGTCGTGGGCCGGGGAGCCTGCCATGCCCGCCTTCCAGGAGATGTGGCCCCGGTGGCGCTGGGCGGAGGGCACGGCGACGAACCGGGGCGAGATGTGCTTCGGCCCCAACCGAGGACGCAAAGTGACGTACACCAGCCCACGCCGGTGGCTGCCAGGATTCCGCCCCGCCGAAGGGCATACTGCCATCGCCGACCTCCTCAAGCGCTATCTGCACGCATACGGACCGGCCATGCCCGAGCATTTCGCGCGGTGGTTGGCGGCACCCCCGCGCTGGTCGAAGGAGCTGTTCGCCTCCCTTGCCGGTGATCTGCAACAGGTCGAGGTCGAGGGCAGCGTTGCATGGGTGGTGGCCGGGGATACGGCGACTCCATCCACGCCGCCAAACGGAGTCCGACTGCTACCCTACTTCGACGCCTATGTGGTCGGCTGCCACCCGCGTGACTTGCTCTTCCCAGGCATGGCCGCCGTGCGGGCGCTGACCCACGGCCAGGCGGGCAACTTGCCGGTGCTGCTCATCGATGGGATAGTCGCCGGGATCTGGCACCAGCGTCGCTCAGGCCGTAAGCTTGAGATCACGGTGGAGCCGTTCGAACGGCTCACCCCCACGCAACGCCGCGAGCTTGATAGCCAGGTGGAGCGCGTTGGTGAGTTCCTCGAAGAGATGCCCCGGTTGACTATCGGCACCGTAACCGTAGGCGCGCATGCATGAGCGGGCACTTAGCGGGCCGCAGGAGGATACCGTGACAGAACGGGACGGAGAGGTTTTTGACAGCCCGACCGGGTGGGTCGCAAAGCATATTCGCACTTACGTTGAGAGCGGGGGCGCGAAGGGGCAACGTTTCAACGGCTACGACTCGCTGTTGCTCATCACGCGTGGCCGTAAGACTGGCAAGCTACGCCGCACGGCGTTATTTTACGGGCGCGACGGTGAGCGCTATGTGCTGGTAGCTTCGAATGGCGGTAAGGCGCACAATCCACTCTGGTATCTGAACCTGCTTGAGGAGCCACGGGTGGAGTTGCAGGTCGGTGCGGATACCTTCAGCGCCCAGGCACGCCCCGCCACCGACGAGGAAAAGCCGGCACTATGGCAGAGGATGGTCAAGATCTTCCCCCAGTACGAGGCGTATCAAAAGAAGGCCAGGAGGGACATCCCGGTAGTAATTGTGGAGCGGATAGGCGAACCAGACCTGGCATCATAAACTCGACATGAAGGAGGAAGGAGAAATAGAAATGATACAGCAGAAGCATTCAACATCGCCGGAGCCCAACTCTACGAGCATCTCGATCCCCCAACTCCGCTCAGATCTCAAGGGGCATGTGATCGCGCCGGACGATCCGAGCTACGACGAGGCCCGCGCCGTCTTCTACGGTGGGATCGACCGCCGGCCTGCCGTCATCGTCAGGGTCGCGTCCGCGACCGACGTCTCACACGTCGTCTCGCTGGCGCGCACGACGGGGCTGGAGCTTGCCGTTCGCAGCGGCGGCCATAGCGTGGCCGGTCACAGCGTCTCCGACGGGGGGATCGTGCTCGACCTCTCCGATATGCGGGCGTTGGAGATCGATACGGAAGCACGCACCGCGTGGGCCGAGGCGGGGATGACCACGGGCGAATACACGTCCGTAGCGGGGACGCATGGCCTAGCGACCGGGTTCGGCGACACCGGCTCGGTCGGCATCGGTGGGATCACGCTGGGTGGAGGGATCGGGTACCTCGTCCGCAAGCACGGCCTCACAATCGACGACCTGCTGGCCGCAGACGTCGTGACCGCGGACGGCCAACTCCTGCGCGTGGACGCCGAGTCGCATCCCGATCTCTTCTGGGCGATCTGTGGAGGCGGCGGCAACTTCGGAGTCGCGACCCGGTTCCAGTACCGGCTGCACGCGCTCAATAGCATCGTCGGAGGTATGCTGTTGCTACCGGCGACGCCCGAGATCATCGCCTCGTTCATCGCAGAGGCGGAAGCCGCACCGGAGGAGCTATCGACCATCGCCAACGTCATGCCCGCGCCGCCGATGCCGTTCGTGCCCCAGGAGCAACACGGCCAACTCGCCATCATGGCCCTGATGTGCTACGCGGGCGAGGTCGAAGCCGGCGAGCGCGCCATGGCGCCCTTCCGGGCGCTTGCCAGGCCGATAGTCGATATGGTCCGGCCCATGCCATATCCCGAGATCTACCCGCCTGAGGAGGGGGACTACCACCCCGTCGCGGCGGGGCGCACGATGTTCCTCGACACCATCGATCTCGGCGTGGCGGAAACGATAGTCGAGCACATCCAGGCCTCGACCGCGCACATGGCCGTGGCGCAGATCCGTGTGCTGGCTGGGGCCATGGCGCGCGTGCCGGCCGAGGCCACCGCGTTCGCGCACCGCAAGAGCCGGATCATGGTAAACGTCGCCGCGCTCTATGAGCGTCCTGGGGAGGCCGGGAAGCACGAGACCTGGGCTACAGGCTTCGCGGCGGCGCTGCGCCAGGGCGACACCGGCGCGTACGTCAACTTCCTGGCCGACGAGGGCCAGGAGCGGATTCGCGATGCCTATCCTGGGGCGACCTGGGACCGGCTCAGGGAGATAAAGCGGCGCTACGACCCGACCAATCTCTTCCGTCTCAACCAGAACATCCCACCTGCCGGCGGGGGTCCTGGGCAATAAAGCGGGATGATCGCGTGAACGTCGGCCCACGTGGCGTCCGATGTAACTACTACAAAGGAGAACTAACGTGAGATCTGTAATCTCAAAAGACGGCACCAAAATTGCGTTCGATCAACTGGGTGATGGACCGGCGGTCATCCTGGTGAGCGGCGGGTCAGTCGACCGGTCGTCAAACGCGCCACTGGCTGCGCTCCTGGCAGAGCACTTCACGGTGTTCAACTACGATCGCCGGGGTCGAGGTCCGAGCGGAGACACGCCGCCGTATACGGTCGAGCGCGAGGTCGAAGATATCGACGCCGTGATCGCCGAGGCCGGAGGGTCGGCGTTCCTCTATGGCGCCTCCTCCGGTGCAGCCCTCGCCCTCGAAGCGGTGGCAAGCGGGCCGGCCATCACCAGGCTGGCGTTGTGGGAGGCACCGTTCATAATCGGCGAAAGCCGTCCTCGACCGCCAGCGAACACCGCGAAGATCTATAGCGATCTGGTGGCGGCGGGCCGCCGAGGCGACGCTGTCGAGTATTTCATGGTGGAGGTGGTGCGCCTTCCCCCTGAATTCGCAGCCCAGGCCCGCAACGCGCCATGGTGGCCGGCGCAGAAGGCCCTGGCTCATACACTCGCCTACGACGCCACCATTATGGACGACTATTCGCTGCCAACCGAGCGCGCAGCCTCGGTCACAGTACCCACGCTCGTGCTCGACGGTGGGGCGAGCTTTGAGTGGATAGGTAACACGGCAGAAGCGCTGGCGCGCACGATCCCCAATGCCAAGCGCCTAACCCTGGAAGGCCAGACTCACGACGTCTCTCCCCAAGTCCTGGCTCCTGTCTTAGTCGAGTTCTTCAAGGGCTAAGACAGGCGGGTCGAGAACCCAATCAACAAAGTGTAAACACAAAAGGAGACCTACAATGATCAAGCAATTTGCCGGCGCGACAATCTGGAGCGAAGACCTGAACAACCTGCTGCCGTTCTACCGGGATATACTCGGCCTCAAGGCGACCGCGACCGATGAGACACCGGATTTTGTCCTGCTTGGCGAGGGTTCGCCCGATGCCCCGATGCTGGCGCTGGGTACGCACAGCGAGGTGCGAGGCCGCAACACCGATCCCTCGCGGCACATGGTCGGCTTCGTGAGCGACGACATTTCGGCGGATTGGCAACGGCTGAAGGCGGCGGGGGTCGAGTTTATCGAGGACCCCACCGAGTATGGTGACCTGTCGATAGCGACCTTGAAAGATCCTGAAGGCAACCT